>CAYRCP010000243.1:0-3711 GCA_964422755.1 uncultured Bacteriovoracaceae bacterium
CGAACAGCCTCGAATCTATTGGTTTTTCAAAACTGAATGTATAGGTAGATCCTTTCCTTACTGCCGATACCGGCAGGATCAGGGCATCGCCTTTTAAGGCGATGAGAGCAGGTGCAGGATTTGTCGGTGCAGGCATACCGAAGAAGTCGCAGAATACCTTATGGTGATCCTTGCCGCGTTGATCGATGATTATGCCGATGGTTCGGCCGCCTTTAAGTTCACCGGTGAGCAGGGAAACCATGCCGCCTCTGGGGGGGAGCAGGGTGATGCCGCACCGCGAACGCAGATCCTCGATAACAGCCTGAATCCCCGGAATATTCATGATATCTCCCATGATACAGAATTCAATGCCGAGGATTCTGGGGATGTACCCGAGGATCTCCCAGTTCATATGGCCGGTGATCATCATGACTCCCCTAGAAGATGCCATGGCGGCTTCAACGTGTTCTTTCCCCTCTATCCTGACACGCTCCCTGAGCTCGTTGTCCCTCATATAGGAAAATTTTATGGCGTCTACCAGGATATCTCCCTGGCTCATAAAAACCTTGAGGCTCAAGAGCATGGTTTTCGTAAATCCGAGGGCCTGTGCCAGCTGGACATTTGCGATCTTTCTGTGCAGAGAGTCTGCCATCCATCCGAGAATGCACACAGATCTCGCCAGGGCAATCGCCAGGGGATAGGGTGTAAAACGTATAAACAGAATAAATCCCTGCAGAGCGCGGTGCAGAACCTGATGGCCGAGTTTTTTAGGAATCTTCATTTGTTGGTATCCTCCTGTATGCATGTGCTTCAATGTTAACGAGGTCTATTGCATAGTTGTTATGATAGTACATGGTAAGAGATGCTATTCTTTACCAAGATAATTAGCTGCCTGAGCGAATACCTGCTCTTTGAAATCAGCGCCGGATTTCAGGATACGCTTCATGTCCGATCTCCTCAGCCACCTGCTGTGGACCCAGAAATACTGTTTGGGACATTCTTTTACCGCAGAACTTGTGCATGAATGCATGAATTCGCTCAGTTTCTGCACTGCCTTGGACTGCCATGCTTCACTCAGCTTCTCGATATGTTTGAAGTCATCTCCGAAATCTCTGGAATCCACCGTCTTATGAAACCGGAACGTATAGGTGTCTCCGTGTTTTACTGCCGATACCGGTTGGATCAGTGCATCGCCTCTCAGTCCGATCAATGCGGGTGCGGGGCTTGTGGGTGCAGGCATGCCGAAGATGTTGCAGAACACCTTGTTTTCACGCCTGCCCCGCTGATCACTGACAATACCTATGGTGCGGCCGCTCAAGAGTTCATCGGTAAGCAGGGCAACCATGCCGCCCTTGGGGGGGAGCAGGGTGAATCCGCACCGGGAGCGCATATCTTCTACAATAGACTGTATCCTGGGGTTTTTCATGACATCGCCCATGATGCTGAATTCAAATCCCAACAGCCTGGGGATATGCCCGAGGATCTCCCAGTTCATATGGCCGGTGAACATCATGACACCCCGGTCAGAGGCAATGGCCGTCTCGATATTCTCTCTCCCTTCAATCACGATTCGCTTATTGAGCTGGGTCTCATCCATGTAGGCAAACCTGATCGTATCGATGAGGATATCACCCTGGCTCATGAATACTTGTAATGACAGGAGTTTCTCGTTTACGTTGCCAAGTGCAGTGCGTATCTGGAGCTGCGCGATCCTTCTGTGCAGCGGCAGGCATATCCATGCCATGATGCCAAAGAATCTTCCCAGCAGTATGGCTACCCGATACGGCAGGACCCGCATGAGAAGGATGACTAAAGTTAAAAGACGGTATTGAAGTTCCCCGGCAGTCTTTGCAAGCAGATTCATCTGATTATGTCCTCCAGGACCCAGTCCACGGCTTCATGCAGATCATGAGCTATGTGGTCGGGTCGTTGCTGCATATTGTGGGCTTCCCCGGCAGAGAGAAGGACCCCTTTGCCGCCTACCCGGTGTATGGTTTCCACGTCTATGGCTTTGTCGCCGATCATATAACATGCGCTCAACTCCAGGCAGAAGTCTTTGGCTGCCTCAAGGAGCAGGCCGGGTTCAGGTTTCCGGCACGAGCACGCATGGGTGTATTTTTCCACCGTTCCCTCTGCGTGGTGGGGGCAGTAGTAGATGGCGTCGATCCGTGCACCCTGCCGGGCAAGCAGGCTCAGCAGCTCGAGGTGTATTTCCGAGAGCTTCTCCTCGCTGAGGATCCCGCGGGCGATACCGGACTGATTGGTGATAACGATCACTGGGATGTTCTTTTCGTTCAGGGCATGGATGGCATCACACACCCGGGGCAGGATTTCTATCTTATCCGGATCATTCAGGTAAACCATATCCCTGATGATGGTATCATCCCTGTCGAGAAACACGCCTGTTTTGGGCAATTGTCTCAATCTCCTTAACGATCGTGTTCATCTCAGGCACAATCATTTCCACCTGCAGGGCACGCCAGCGCTCATCGAGTGCTTCCGGGCAAAGCCTCACCAGGTCTTTTTCCGTAGTTACGATCAGGTCTTTTGATGAAGCCCGACCGCGAATTTTCAGGATATCCCTGTCGGTATAGCGGTGATGATCTGTGAATGTCATCGTCTCCACACGTGCCCCGAGACGTTCGAGTGCAGAGAAAAAGGGCTGAGGTCTGGCTATGCCGCAGACAGCGAGAACCGTCTTACCGGTTAACGACGAAAGCTCGCAGCTCTTCCCCCGGGAATCCACGAGACGTTGAGGAACAAGCTCTGCTCTCAACCCTTTATTGGTGGCATTGCCCTTTGTGTGGATGATGAGATCTGCCCTTTTCAGGGATGATGCAGGCTCCCTGAGACTGCCCAGGGGAAGAAGGGCATCTGCCAACACGTCCCTGGCAACCAGCACGATATCCAGGTCCCGGTAAATCCGCCTGTGCTGGAATCCGTCATCCATGATCACGATTGGCGCACCGAACTCAGAATACGCATACCACGCGCCGTTGACCCGGTTGGGCGATTTTATCACCGGCACCCCGGCTGTGCGTGCCATGAGCAGGGCCTCGTCTCCTACGTCTTCAACCCTGCTTTCAGGATGTACGAGAAGGGGGCCGGGCTTTTTTCCCTTGTATCCGCGCGTGAGGATTGCGATCTGGTGTCCTCTCTCTTTCAATGTTTTCGCCAGTGCGATGGTAAAAGGGGTTTTTCCGGTTCCGCCGACCTCGATATTGCCTACAGAGACCACAACAGGCGGTGTGTGGTGGGACCTGAATACACCGAGGTCATAGAGGCTGTTCCTTCCCCGTATGCAAAAGCCGTAGAGAGCGGATAACAGTCTAACCATTTGCGAACTGGAGGTTATAGAGTCGTGTGTAGTATCCATCTTTTTTCAGGAGTTCCTCGTGCGTGCCCTCCTCCACAATCTGCCCTTTGTTGAGCACCATGATCCGGTCAGCCCCGATTATGGTGCTGAGGCGATGTGCAATGATGAGGGTTGTCCTGCCCTTCATGAGTTTGTCCATGGCCGACTGTACCTCACGCTCAGATTCCGTGTCCAGGGATGATGTTGCTTCGTCAAGGATGAGGATGGGCGCATTTTTGATGATTGCCCGGGCAATGCAGATCCTCTGCCTCTGCCCGCCAGAGAGCCGCACCCCGCTCTCGCCGATTGTGGTCTCGTACGCATCCGGCATGTCCATGATAAAGTCGTGGGCATTGGCCAGACGGGCTGCCTGGATA
>CAYRCP010000244.1:0-3710 GCA_964422755.1 uncultured Bacteriovoracaceae bacterium
CAAGTTTTCCATGGATCATGGCCATGTGTCCTATGGTGACGAAATTGCCGACCTCCACAATCGCGGGGGTGTGAATCACGACCCCATCCTCTATGGCCGTATCATCACCAATGACAATGGTACCAAAATCACCTCTTAAAACCGCATTGGGACCAATCCAGCACCGCTTCCCGATCCTCACGTCCCCGATAATCTCGGCGCTTTTCGCGATCCACGTAGATGTGTCCACATGCGGATTTTTACCGTTGAATTCGTAGAGTGCCATGTTTCCCTCCATTCAATTAGATGCTGCCATCTCAAGCCATGCGCCGCTGTTGCAGCCTTGGAACAAGACTGCTCGGTGCGATGTGTTTATTATTAAACCATATTTGTCTCAGTGATAAAAGAAAAACACATGGTGAAGCTCGATTCCGACCGGCATCGCCGTGCTTCGGCCACAAGTATGCAGTGCAAAGATCCACATGATTATTTCCTGCTCTCTTGAATGATCAGGGGGATAAAGGTCGAGATATCTTCGACGATGCAGTATGATGCGTACCTGAATATTGCCGCATAAGGATCTGTATTGATGGCGATGATTATCCCGGAGTTCTTGATCCCGGATATGTGCTGAATTGCCCCCGATATCCCGCATGCTATATAGACCCTGGGTGAGACCGTGGTGCCGGTGGAACCGATCTGGTGTGTATATCCCAGCCATCCGAGATCACAGACGGCCCGGGTTGAACCGATGGCGGATTTCGGGAAAAGCCCTGCGAGGTTTTTTATCTGTTCAATATTCTCGGGTTTTCCTATACCCCTGCCTGCCGAGACAATCACGTCTGCGTCGGCAAAACCGATATCGCCCCGCGCGGACTCCTTCAGGCCGTGGGTTTTGGTGGAAACCGGAGGTTTGTCCGCGGAGACGATCCTGACCACAGGTTTAGAGGATGAATCTCCAATACATGTTTCCCAGGCGCCCGGCAGGACCGTCAAGACAGCCGTCGGGGTAGTGGGTCTGGTGTGAGCCAGGATTTTGCCGGAAAAAATGGACCTGATAAACGACCCATCGTGCATCCCCTCGATGGCGGTGATGCACGATGCATTGAGCGATGCAGCCAAACCGGGGGCAACGTCATATCCCATGGCGGTGTGGGGTATGCACAGGGTGAAACGCTCGGTTCCTGCCATGAGGTCTTCTAAGGTGGTCTTATATGCTTGAGCGCAGTAGTTTTCCAGATAGCCTGCCGCCACTCCCAGCACGTCGATACCGGTACGCCCTGCAAGTTCATCTGCCAGAGAGTGTATCGATGGTTCGGCACCGAGAACAAGGATGGTTATGGGCGAGCCGCCGAGGTCCTGTGCGAATGAAACCGTCTCGTAGGTTTCGGGCAGAATCTTTCCCTGAGCATGCAGTGCCAGGATATAGATGTGAGTATTCATGTCTGCCGCCTCCTAAAGAATCGAATGTTCATGCAGGACCCTGATCAGTGCACGAGCCTTGTCCTGAGAGGTTCCCTCCAGAAATTCACCTGCGGCGCCAGGGTCCGGATAGCTGAGCCCTGTGATGGTCTGTGTGGCCCTGACTGCCTGAGGCTGGGGGTTCTCGACGGTCTGAAGTTCCTGGGTCCTTGCCCGCAGCACATTGGAAAGCGAGGGGTATCGCGGGGTATTGATACCGGATTGAACACTCAGCAGTGCCGGTAGCGTGATGGTGAGCGCCTCGCGGGCTCCGCCTTCGATTTCGCGCTCCACATAGACCGATTGCTTGGCAGGGTTGATTTCCTGGTGCATGACCGAGGTGGCGCACGAAAAACCCAGAAATTGGGCCAGGATCTGCCCCACCTGGCATTCCATATCATCCTCGGCCATAACGCCGGTAAGGATCATATCGTATGCCTTGCCGCGTGCATACTCCGCGATGAGAGATGCCCTGGCTGCCGGGTCCAGATAATCATGGGAATCCTCGGGTATGTGGATGCCGTGATCTGCTCCCATCTCGAGTGCCTTGACAACGGTCTTTCTGACCCTGTCAGGCCCCACTGATATCGCGTCGATCGTGGAGGCGGGGAAGCGTTCTTTTATGAGCAATGCTTCTTCAAGGGCAAACTCGTCGTAGCGGTTCATCCGAAAGACACAGTCTTGGCCGTATATGATGCGGGGGGCAGAATCATCGATGGAGAGGGTGTCTGGCGAGTCGGGAACCTGTTTTACGCATACAAGTATCTTCATGGCCCCGCCTCCTTGTGTTTCTGCTGCATATAGAGGTATTCATAAACGAGGGAAGCGCAATTTGCAAGAATAAAACGAACGCTCGCTCGATAATTGCTTGACATGGATTTTTTTCCACGGTATCCTGCGGGTATGAGTGATTTGTATCTGATACGCCACGGCCAGGCATCCTTTGGCAAGGACAATTATGACCGGCTTTCCCCCCTGGGTATCCGGCAGGCGGAGATCCTGGGCAAACACCTTCTCCGGACAGGGTTCAGCTTCGACGCGGCCTATTGCGGGACCATGGACCGCCAGCGCTCGACAGCTCGTGAGGTTCTTCAGTGCTATACCGAGGCTGGAGAGACGGTACCGGAACTGGTGCAGATGGAAGGGCTGAACGAGTACGATACCACTGCCGTGGTATCGGCACAGGTGCCGGCAATGATGGCGGACGATCCGACACTGGAGGAAGACCTGAAAAGGATGTACACGGACAAGGAATCATTCAAGAGGGTTTTTGAGGGGGCCATGTTCAGGTGGGTGTCCGGCAACCACGATAATGGCGCCAGCGAGAGCTGGGAGCAGTTCACCTCCCGGGTATCGGATGTACTTAAGGGCATTATGAACTCGCACGGCAGGGGAAAGACCATCGCGGTGTTCACCTCCGGAGGCCCCATCTGCGCAGCCCTCAAGTGGGTTCTGGATCTCTCGGGCGAACGAGCGATACGGCTGAATTGGCAGGTGGTAAACACCTCATATACCCGCTTCATGTACAACGGCGAGCGCATTACGCTGGCCGGCTTTAACAATATCTCACACCTTGAACTGCACCACGAGCATTCATTGATAACCTATCGGTGAGAAAAGCCGTAATAGGCAAAAGGAGGGCAGCATGGATTTTGAAAAACCGGAAAAGATCAAGATCATAACCGACATGATGGATGAATTTGTCGACAAGGAGCTTATCCCGATCGAAGCGGAATTTCTCCACAAGGATTTCAAGACAATGCTCCCGGTTCTTGAAGAAAAGCGGAAGATGGTCAAGAAGATGGAACTGTGGGCACCGAATCATCCCAAAGAATACGGGGGAATGGGGCTCAATCTCGTCGAACACGGTTTTGTCTCCGAATCGCTGGGCCGCTCGCCGCTCGGGCACTACGTGTTCGGGTGCCAGGCACCTGACGCCGGCAATATAGAAATCCTGCATATCCACGGCACCCCCGAGCAGAAGGAAACCTACCTGAAGCCGCTGGTGGATGGAAAGATCAGGAGTTGTTTCTCCATGACCGAGGTGGAGATGCCGGGATCGAATCCGGTGATGATGGAAACAATGGCAGTCAAAGATGGCGACGATTACGTGATAAACGGGCAGAAATGGTACTCGTCATCTTCAGACGGATCGGCCTTTGCCATTGTGATGGCGGTTACCAATCCGGAAGCGCCTGCCTATCTCCAGGCAAGCATGATCATTGTGCCCACAAATACCCCGGGATTCAACCAGCTCAGGAATATCCCGG
>CAYRCP010000245.1:0-3704 GCA_964422755.1 uncultured Bacteriovoracaceae bacterium
GATACCCTTTTGTGCGCTTCTTCGATTATCCTCTCGCGTTCCTTTTCAATCTCGTCAGTGGAAAACTCCTGAGCGGTTATGGCCCTGGACTGTTTCCTGGCCTCTTCGAGTATCTGCCGTGCCCTGGTCTTGGCCTCGGTAATGATTTCCTCGGCCTCTGACTCGATCGTACGTAATGTGCTGTACATCTCTTCCGGCATGGATGGTCTCCTTTACTATGTCAATCTTTATGAAAGAACGTATTCATCCGCCACAGCGGAGGGTATCTTTTGACTTCAGAATAAGAACGATTTCTCTATGTGAGACCTGTGCACAATTACCTCAGCTGTCCTGCCACGGATCTCAGGGTCTGAAGACATACTGCGTGGTCGTTTTCAGGGCGGAACGGAGGATATTCACCTGTGATCTGAATATCCGCAGAATATCGTGTCGCACCACAAGGGGCATTTCGACAATTATTGAGAGCACCTTTGCCTCAATGCCTTCTTTTGTGTGTATGACGATATCGCCAGCCTCGGACTGGACTTCAAGGATCATGGGCAGCAGCAGGAGGGATTGCTCCTCTTTTGTTATCATCTCAGCGATGAAGTGCAATTCCTTTTTCCTGAAATGATGTTCGGACCCGTCGTTTAAGAGCACATGAGGATGTGCCTCGTTCATAAGCCGGGCGAGCGTTTTTCTGCCGCGGGGAAGATGAGCATTCACTGCCTTGAGTTCATCGCTGAGATATCCGGCAAGTGCGTCGTCTTTTCCCTGATCAATAGGCATATGCCTCTCGCTGTTCAATGAGCAGTTTTACCCTCTTGAGCCGAGCCGCCTCCTCGCGGTCCCGTTCCTCGAACTTCATATTCAGGTATTTGATGGTGAGGAAAAGGCTTGGGATAACAACATATTCCAGGGCATTGTTGATCCTTTTCACCTTGTTGATCTCCATGCCCAAGAGGTCGAGAGATTTCTGGAGTTCCGCCAGTTCCACCAGCGTTTCGAGACAGTGCCGGGCGAGTGTCTGCGTATGCTCCATATGACTGGAATAATCCAAAGGGTTGCGCAGTTCATCGTGAGAGGGCATCTCCTGGGAACTTTCAAACATGGGTATTCTCACCCCGGCCACGTTGCGTGATTCGGCACGGATCGTAAGGGCTGGTTCTGCCCCGAGGAGCTCCTTTTTCAGGGGCTCATACCCATGATACCCTGCAGTCAGGGAAAAGGAGGTATGGGCGAGGCCCATCTCTTCATAGAGTCTGCTGCGCAATCGAGCGCTCTCCTTGATGGTCTGGATAAATTCCATGATCAGGATGGACAGCCTGTCCTTGACGATCTTCTGGATTCGAAGCGCCAGCCTGTGGCGTTTCTTGAGCCTGGCAAGCTCCATCTTTGTGGGCCTGGCAATCTGTATCTTCGTAGCCATGTGTGCTTACTCCCAGCTGCCCAGCTCTTGAGCCTTGGGGAGGTATCTGTCTATGAATTCCTGCCTGATGAGTTTCAGGTCTTCCACCGGGAGTTTTGAGAAGATCTTCCATGCACTCGCCAGGGTCTCTTCCACCGGTCTGCGTTCATATTCCCCCTGGGATATGAATTCCTGTTCAAATCTGTCGGATGATTCCAGATAGATCTTGTCCCTCTCGCTCAGGCCCTCGGCGCCGATGACGGTGGAGATCTCCCGCAGATAGTTTCCTTCTGCATAGGCGGCGTACGACTGCATGAACACGTTGTTGTGGTCTTCCCTGGTTTTCCCTTCGCCGATGCCCTCACGCATCATTCTTGAGAGGGAGAGAAATACGTCGATGGGAGGATAGACGCGTTTTCGCTCAAGTGCCCGGGAAAGGACGACCTGCCCCTCGGTAATGTAGCCGGTAAGGTCGGGAATGGGGTGGGTGATATCGTCATCCGGCATGGTGAGGATGGGCATGATGGTAACGGACCCCTCCTTGCCCGATATTCTCCCTGCCCGCTCATAGATGGAGGACAGGTCTGTGTACATGTACCCGGGATACCCGCGTCTGCTCGGTATCTCACCCCGCATTGCCGCGAGTTCGCGCAGGGCATCGCAGTAGTTCGTGATATCCGAGAGGATTACCAGTACATGCATGCCGTGCTCCCATGCCAGGTAATCGGCAGCGGTCAGTGCGAGCCTCGGGGTGGACAGGCGTTCAATAACCGGGGCGGATGCAGTATTGATAAACCCCACCGACCTGGACAGTGCACCGGTCTCTTCGAGGTTTGCAATGAAATAGGCTGCATCGTCGTAGCTGACGCCGATGGCGCCGAACACGATGGCAAACGATTCGTCTTTACCCTTCAGGGATGCCTGCCGGACGATCTGCGATGCGATCTTGTTATGGGGAAGCCCCGAACCGCTGAAGATGGGGAGTTTCTGACCGCGGACCAGGACATTCAGCCCGTCGATTGCAGAGATTCCGGTTTCGATGAACTCGGCGGGAGGCTGTCTGGATGCAGGATTGATGGGGGAGCCGTTTATGTCCAGATAGTCATCAGCGACAATGGCTGGACCGTCGTCGATGGGCTTGCCGTTGCCGTCGAATATCCTTCCGAGGATATCGAGAGAAACGGGCAGCTTCAGGACTTCGCCTTTGTACCGCACCGTACTCTCAAGGAGGTCCACCTCGCTGACGCCCTCGAATACCTGGACAATGGTCGTCTCCTTGCCCACTTCGATAACCTGGCCACTGCGTACTTCCCCGGTTCCCAGGCGTACATCGACGATCTCGTTGTATTTGATCCCGGGAATACTCTCAATCATGAGCAGTGAACGTCGTGCCGTGGAGATCGCCTTGGTCTCACGTGTGAAAAGCTGTTCAGCCTTCATCTCAGGGCCTCCCCCGGCGCGGCTGATTCGAATTCAGCCAGAAGCTCGCCGATATAGGTGTCGAACTCTTCGTTCGGGATATCCTTCATCCGTGAAATCTTGGGTATAACCGGCAAGGCTGCTATCTCCGCCACCGATGTTCCGGCCAAAGCCATGCCCTTGGCCAGTTCGTAGAAGGTAATGATTGTGGACAGCATGGTATGTGCCCTTTTGGGTGTGGTGTAGGTGTCAACGGGGTGGTAGGCACTCTGCATGAGGAAGTCTTCCCGGATTATCTTTGATGCAAGCAGCATCAGCTTGTCATCTTCAGGCAGCGCCTCCGGTCCCACCAGGCGAACGATTTCTTCCAGCTCCGCTTCCTGCTGCAGGATCTTGAGCGCGGTGTCTCGCATGGGCGACCAGTCTGGGCTCACCGCGTTCCACCACTCACGCGTGGCATCGGCGTACAGCGAATAGCTGGTGAGCCAGTTGATGGTGGGAAAATGCCGCTTGTTTGCCAGGGACACATCGAGGGAATAGAGCGCCTCGACGATCCTTAAGGTGCTCTGGGTAACCGGCTCTGAAAAGTCGGCGCCCGGAGGACTCACGGCACCGATGACCGTGACCGATCCCGACCTCTCGGGACTGCCCTTGCACTTGACCCTGCCGGATCGTTCATAGAACGAGGCGAGTCTGGATCCGAGATAGGTGGGGAAACCTTCTTCTCCCGGGGTTTCCTCGAGCCGGGACCCGATCTCTCGCATTGCCTCGGCCCAGCGAGAGGTGGAATCCGCCACAAGTAGGACATCATAGCCCATATCCCGGAAATATTCGGCGATGGTAATCCCGATGAAGATGCTGATCTCCCGGGCCACAACCGGCATGTTCGATGTATTGG
>CAYRCP010000246.1:0-3700 GCA_964422755.1 uncultured Bacteriovoracaceae bacterium
CCTGGGACCATTCCGTTTCGAGCAGGGTGAACTTCCTGATCTGCTCCACCCGGGCATAGTCTTTGGTATAGAACTCGATCTCCTGCTCGAATAACTTGACGACCTCATCCTTTGAAATGAGCTCCTGCCGGTTGCTGAAAGCGATGTTGTTCTCCTTGGCCCAGCCCTCAAGAGATTCGAATGCCGGAACAATCAAGGCGGACAGATATTTCTTGTTGTCGCCGATTATTGCCACCTGTTCGATAAATTTTGATGCAACAAGGCTGTTCTCGATGTTTTGCGGGGAGATGTTCTTGCCGCCGGAGGTTACGAGGATATCTTTTATCCTGCCGGTAATCTTGAGATAGCCGTCTGCGTCAAGCTCGCCGATATCGCCGGTACGGAAAAATCCGTCATTGGTGAAGACCTCTTTGGTTGCCGCTTCGTTCTTGTAGTACCCCTTCATGACCTGGGGGCCTTTGATGAGGACCTCGCCGCTTTCTCCGATCTTGATGATGGTATCTTTCACTGCCGGCCCTACAGTGCCTGCTTTAATTTTTTTGGGTTTGTTTCCATTGGTAACCGGTGTGGTTTCTGTAAGCCCAAAGCCTTCCAGGACACGAATGCCCATACCCAGGAAAAACTCCGCGTCGGATACGGAAAGCGGCCCGCCGCCTGACATGGCGCCAGCAAGCCTGTCCATGCCAAGGGCAACCTTGAGTTTGGAGAATATAATCTTGTCTGCAAGATTATATTTGAATGCAAACATCCCGGTCCTTGGCTTATCATTGCATATATACGGGAGGTTCTGTTTGGCAAGTCCCATTGCCCAATTGAACAGTGCCTTCTTGACCGGCGGCGCAGAAGAAACCTTGGCAAGGATGCCGGCATGGGCCTTCTCGTAGATTCTGGGAACACTTACCATGAACGTTGGACGTATTTCCTGGAGATTCTGAACCAACTTGGAGACATCCTCTGCAAAGGCAACCTTGTGTCCTAAGAAGATGGGAGCATAGTAGCCAACAGTCCTTTCCAGCGAATGTGCAAGGGGAAGGAATGACAGGAATATATGATCTCCTTTAAGAAATTCAGGGTCTACGGCATTGAGCTGATTCACATTCGAGACGAAATTGTTATGCGTGAGCATGACACCCTTGGGATTTCCCGTCGTGCCCGAGGTATAGATAATCGTTGCCACATCATCGATGTTGATGGGCTTGATTCTTTCGTCGAACTCGTCCTTGCCTTCATATGCACTGCCTTTTTCCATGGCCTCTTTCAGGGTGATGACTCCATCTATGGGACTTTCGAGGTCGTCAAAGATGATAACCTCTCCAAGATTCGGCAGATCTTTTTTTGCCGTGAGTATTTTGTCCATGTGTTCTCTGGTCCCGGCAAAGCACATGATTGCATCGGAATTATCGATAATATACTTGCACTCCTCCGCTGAGTTGGTGGCATAGATAGGGACATTTACCGCTCCGATAGAGAGTATTGCCAGATCGGCAACCCACCACTCATACCGGTTGGGTGAGAACAGGGCAACCTTATCCCCGGGTTTAATCCCCATTGAAAGGAGATAATACCCGACATTGTGGACCTTTTCATTGATCTGGTTCCATGAGAGATCCTCCCATTCACCTTCCTTGTTCTTGAATTTGACGAGTGTTGTATCTCCGTATTCCTCGACGCGGTTCTGGAAGATTGCGCCCATAGATGTTTCCTTGAATTTAGCCATGAAGTCCTCCTACAAAATTAAATTAGATCAAGATATAAGTGAAATATAAATGAAAGAAGCCATATATTCAAGAGGATAATCAATACATGTTATAGACTATTGTAAATAAAGGGAATATTATCAATCTTTATAATATATGTGAAAAATAATGTGGCGGTTATCTCGTTGATATGATGTCGGAATACCCTGAGAGTTCGAAAGGCTGTGGCAGTTAAGCACTCAAGGAGAGCAATCAGCAGGTGATGACAAGTCAACCTCATGCCGCTGTAATAGGGTACTGTTGGGGATATTTCCCTGGTTTTTACGTGGCTGCACGGAAGTTCACGATGTCTTTTTGTATAATTGGCTGTTTTTTTGATAAAGAGATGTTGAGGGGGGATTACCCTCAACATCTCTTTTGGTTCGATTAATCGTTCGGGTACATATTGTCTATGATGCCGGCGTACTTATCGTTGACAACCCTTCTTTTGAGCTTGAGTGTAGGGGTGAGTTCGTCGGTTTCCTGTGACCATTCCGTGTCCAGAAGGGAGAATTTGCGGATCTGCTCGACCCTGGCATAATTCTTTGTATTCTCCTCTATCTCTCCGGCAAAAAGTTCTTTAACCGCAGTATTCTCGATAAGTTCCTTTCTGCTGTTAAAGGCAATCTCTTTTTCCTTGGCCCAGCTTTCCAGGTCGCCAAAGGAGGGCACGATAAGGGCTGAGAGGTATTTCCTGTTGTCACCGATGACAGCCACCTGCTCGATAAAGGGAGAGGCCTTGAGGCTGTTCTCTATATTCTGGGGAGAGATATTTTTTCCACCGGAGGTGATGATGAGATCCTTAATCCTTCCGGTTATCTTGACATAAGAATCTTCATCCATCTCCGCAATGTCTCCTGTTTTAAAGAAACCATCCTCGGTAAAGGATTCTTTTGTCGCGTCTTCATTTTTGTAGTAGCCCATCATGACTTGAGGACCCTTGATCTGAAGTTCCCCTCCTTCACCGATCCTTACCTGGGTGTCTTTTACCGCTATACCGATGTGTCCGGGTTTTATCTTGCTGGGCTTGTTAGTATTGGTAACCGGGGTGGTCTCGGTAAGACCATATCCCTCTATAACCTTAATGCCCATACCCAGGAAAAACTCCGCATCGGATACGGAAAGAGGCCCACCGCCGGAAAATGCAAACTCAAGCTTGTCCATGCCGAGTGCATCCTTGAGCTTGGAGAATATGATCTTGTTCGCAAGGTTGTATTTAAAGGCGAAGAAGCCTGTACGTTCTTTATCATTGCAGATATAGGGGAGGTTCGCCTTGGCAATTCCCATTGCCCAGTTGAACAGGGCCTTTTTCACCGGGGGGGCGCCGGACACTTTCGAGACGATCCCGGTATGAACCTTTTCATACAGCCTTGGTACGCTCACGATACAGGTGGGCCTCACTTCCTGGAAGTTATCCAGAATTCTGGAAAAATCTTCCGCAAAATAAGTTTTTATGCCATATGACAAGGGGAGATAATACCCCACGGTTCGTTCAAATGAATGTGCAAGTGGCAGGAATGACAGGAACGACATCTGGGGGGCCCTGTCAAAGATCGGGGGATCGACACTATAGCACTGCCGCACATTGGCCAGGAAATTGTTGTGTGAGAGCATGACGCCCTTGGGATCCCCTGTGGTACCTGAGGTGTAGATGATGGTAGCCATCTCCATGCTGTCGATGGAATTAATCCGCTTGTCAAACTCGGCTGCATTGGGATGTTCACTGCCTTCCTTCAGTGCTGCCTTTAACTCGATGACTTCACCGGCGGGAGCAGCCAGTTCATCAAAGCTGATGATCTCTCCGAGATTGGGAAGCTTCGGCTTTACTTCGAGTATCTTATCCATGTGCTCTTTGGTTGCCACAAAGCACATTTTTACATCGGCGTTTTCAAGGATATACCGGGATTCCTCTGCAGAGTTGGTCGCATAAATCGGTACATTTACCGCGCCGATGGAAAGGATTG
>CAYRCP010000247.1:0-3691 GCA_964422755.1 uncultured Bacteriovoracaceae bacterium
AGGCACAGAGGCACAAAGTGTAGGAGCGGCTTTAGCCGCGAGCATTTTTATTATCATGGATGCCCGGGACCTTGTGATAGAACTAGAATCAAGAATAATAATCTTAAAACATTTAGGCATGTAGCTTAATCAAATCCGACACATTTTCATCTTTCGTTGTGATCAATCGGCCATGCCGGTTAGACTGTAAGTGTTCAGACTGTTGTCTTAGACTGTTAGGCTGTAGTCATTTAGGCTGTCAGCAAAGGATAAAAAGATTAAAGACAGGAGATAGAAAGAAGAGACTTGGCAGTGATCACATAAACCTAACAGCCTTCAGCCTATAGCACCCCAAGGGCATTTCCTTCAGGGCACCTACAGTCTAGATAAATCACCCCAAAGGCATTTCTTTCAGGGCACCTGCCTGCCCGAGCAGTTACGACTCTGATATGATTTTCTGCAGGACGTTGCTGAGCGTCTGAATCTTGTACGGTTTTGTGATAACAGCTTTGAATCCGAATTTTTCAGGCGCTGACATGATCGGGTCATCCGAATAGCCGCTGGATACGATGGCTTTTACCCCGGGGTCGATCTCTTTGAGTTTCGTGATACAATCCTTGCCGCCCATTCCCTCTGGTATAGTGAGATCCAGGATCACCACATCGAACGGGTTTCCCTTCTTACGGGCTTTAGTATATTTATGGATCGCCTCTTCGCCGTTTTTCGCAAAAGTTACCGTATATCCCAGGTGAGTAAGGATGCTCTTTGCCAGATCCCTGATGAATTCTTCATCATCCATGAAGAGGATATTGCCCTTGCCCATATGTATCTCCCCGACTTCACCGGGTTGTGTGCTCTCTTTTTGAGAAGATGCAGGGAGATAGATGATAATAGATGTGCCGTTACCCGTCTGTGATGTCGCGGTTATGTATCCTCCATGTTTTTTTACAATAGAATACGAGGTCGCCAGCCCGAGACCGTAGCTTTGTTTCTTTGTGGTAAAGAAGGGATCGAAGATATTGTTGATGTTTTCATTCTCAATGCCGATGCCGGTGTCGGAAATGCATATCTTGACATAGCTGCCTGCCGGCAGGGGAAGGTTGTCTGCAGTATTATCCGAAGTAATGTTCTCAGCCCGTATGGTCAATGTTCCTTCCTCAGGCATGGCATCTTGCGCATTATTGATAAGATTATTTATCACCAGGGCTATCTGAGATTCATCGACCTCTACAGGCCGGAGGTCCTCGGTGAAGGAAAATAGAGTTTTTATGTCTGTGCGCTTAAGAGCCAGTGTAATGGTATCATGCAGGAATCTGTCTATACTGACGATCTTTTTCAGAGGGCTTCCTCCTGTGGAGAAGGTCAGTAACCGGCCGGAAAGCTCTTTTGCCTTTAATGCGGCATTTTCTACATCAGACAGTCTGGAATAAGCCTTATCATCAGTATTCATAAGCAGCTTGGCAAACGAGACATTCCCTAATATCACCGTGAGGATATTATTGAAATCGTGCGCAATGCCCCCTGCCAGTGTCCCGAGAGATTCAAGCTTCTGTTTTTTTTGCAGTTCGAGCTCCAGGATTTTTTTATCGGTTACATTTCTCGATATTTCAATGGAACCCCTGATAATACCGTGTTCATCAATGAGTGGGTGAGCCCGGATTTCCCAGATGGCACCATCAGGTGTTTCATGGGTTCCTTCATGAATCTGCCCGGAATGGATGGTTTTCCATGCAGGACTTTCATGGCTGGGAATATGCTTATTGTGCCATAGATCGCAACATTTTTTACTGGTTAATTGCTCGGTTGTCTTGCCGAGAGACGCTGCAGCCGCTTTGTTTGCCCAGACAATATTCAAATCAGTATCACACAGGATGATAAGGTCGCCTATCCCGTTGAGCACAACCCGGAGTTCTTCGGCTATGAGCTTGTGCTCTTCTTCGCTCTTTCTCAGTTGGGTCTCGGCTTTTTCCCGTTGCTTAATCTCTTGTTTCAGGTGCCTGTTTGCAGCCCGTAAGTCTTCGGTGCGTTCTCTGACCATTTCCTCGAGTTTGTCATATGCCTTTGTCAGGTCATCTTCAGCCTTTTTCCGTTTGGAGACATCGGTGATAATGCCGAATAATTTCTGCGAGGCTCCTTCTCTGATGGATCTGCTGTAGGTCCTCACCCAGCAGGGCTTCCCGTTCTTTTTCACAAGGCGATATTCCATGGGCATGATTTTGCCGGCTAATAACTCATTATATCTCTTGGTAATATAGCCTACATCTTCAGGGTAAATGAACTTCGTGAAATGTTTACCCACCATATCATCCGGTGAGTACTTTAAAATTTTCCTGATTGCCGGGCTGACATACGTGATTGTCCCGTCAGCATCTAAGGAGAAGATGGCATCATTGATATTTTCCACCAGTTGCCGATATTTCTCCTCGCTTTTTTTCAGTGCTTCTTCTGTTTGTTTCTGATCCGAGATATCCCGTACTACGGCCGCAATGATGGTCTTGCCTTCCATATTGAGCGGGCTTAAGATAACATCTGTCGGGAAAACAGAGCCGTCCATACGCCTGCACACCCACTGGAACCTTTCCATGCCTCTTTTGAGCGCCCTTTTGATGTGTTTATGAGCTTTTGTCTCGGAATCTTGCCCGTCAGGCTGCTTTTGTGCAGAAAAATCTGTGTAGTGTTTATTCATGAGGAGCTCTTTCTCTCTGCAACGGAAGATCCGCAGCGCGGCGGTATTACAATCAAGAATGCAGTCACCATCCTGGAGGAGGATTGCGTCATTGGAACATTCAAAGATCGTTGAGTATTTTTCCAGGGCATCGATAAGGCCATCCTCAACATGTTTCAGGTTGCTGATATCCCTGCCGGCACAGAGGTATTCAGTGACAGCACCGTTATTATCGAATACCGCCCTCAGGGTCCATTGCTGCCATCGTGGCTGTCCCTGGGGTGTCTGGGAACGGTAATCGATCATGCGGACCGGGCAGTCTTTTGAGAGCGAGTCAAGGTGATTCTTTATCTGGTTTCTTTCATTCCTTGGAATGTATGAGAAAATAGAAGTGCCTATGATATCGTCAAGGATCTTGCTCACATAATTGCAATACGCTGAGTTGGCATAGGTTATGATACCGTCCGGATTGAACCTACAGATCATTTCGGAGAGATCTTCAAGGATTGCCCGGTAAGCTCCTTTTGTGTCATTGAGAGCTTTCTTGTTATTTTTGTACCAGGTTATCTGAGATTTCAAAGTAGAGATCTCTTCATTCATTCGGCTGATCTTTTCCTGGAGATGCTCTCTGCTTTGAGGTAGGTGTTTTCGCTCACTCATTGTATATTCTGAGCCTCCCAAAATGATAGCATTACATGTCAAGTGGTTATGGCAATTCAACAGATGTCAATACATAAAGGAAATTATGTATCATACTAATGAACAACGATTTTTTATTCAAGACAAAAAAATAGGATGGCGGCTAGGGCATAGGACGCGCCATCCCTTAAGAGGAGGTTAAAAAGTTTGTTTCTAACTATTTTGATGCTTTGAAATCAAAAAGGATGCATTAGTCGGCCATATGGTTTTCATGGGAGTGCTGTCGAATCAAGTGCCTGCCATTGCTGTGAAAAACCCTCTCATAGAACTCTTTTGAAAGGTCCATGCGCGAAAGGCAATGGATCTCTTCCTCTCTGGGGAAGAAGATATTGGGGAAATCGGATCCGT
>CAYRCP010000248.1:0-3689 GCA_964422755.1 uncultured Bacteriovoracaceae bacterium
CCAATCACATGATTGCGTTCGGGATCTTTCTGGGTTCCCTCATCTGGATTGGAGAATCCATAGTTAAAACAACTCTATCTCCGGAGAAAACCCTTATCCGGGAAATTTTCACCCCGGATGCTCATGATCTCTGGATGCGCCTGATCTCTGTCTCCATCCTTATCCTGTTCGGCATATTCACACATACATTGATATCAAGGAACAACAGGGCAGAAGCGCACCTGAGAAAGGGCGAGCAGAACTATCGCAGCTTTGTTGAAACCCTCGCCGATATCGTCTTTACCCTGGACCTTGAAGGCAGATTCACCTATGTCAATCCTCAATCCGAAAGCATCACCGGGGTCCCGGCTCAAGAGCTTCTCGGCACAGTATTTATCGATATCCTGTCCCCTGAATATCACAAATTTGCCCTTGATGGATTCAGGCGGGGGATCGCCGGTGATAAAACCCCCACGTATGAAATGGAGATTGTTGCCAAAGAGAACATGATTCCCATCGAAGTCAATGCCACCACCCTGTGGAATGATGAGGGTCAAGCCATAGGGAGAATAGGTGTAGCCCGTGATATCACCGTGCGAAAGCAGGTGGAATCGGCATTGAGAGAAAGCGAAGAAAAGTTCAGAGTTCTGGCCAAATCCACGCCCACAGCCATCATGCTCTATCAGGATGATTGTTGGGTCTATGCAAACCCTGCAGCGGAAACAATAAGCGGATATAGCGAAGCAGAGCTCAAGACAATGAATTTCTGGGATATCGTACACCCTGATTATCAGGACCTCATCCAGGTTCGAGGCAACAGCCGGCAGAAAGGGCTCCCCGCGGAAAGTCGCTACGAGTTCAAGATTCTGTCCAAAGAGGGCAAAGAAATCTGGGTGGATCTCTCCGGGGCGGAAACCATGATCAACGGGCGCTTGGCGGGTATCATATCCGTGATGGATATTACCGAACGCAGAAAGGCCGAGCAGGCTATCCTGGAAAGCGAACAAAAATACAGGACAATCCTTGACAGCATTGAAGACGGGTATTTTGAAATAGATCTTGCCGGGAGCATGGTTTTTAACAATAAGCAGTTACGCTCTCTTTCAGGATATACCAGAGAAGAACTTTCAGGGATAAACTACCAGAACTACACCACACCCGAGTGGCATGGAATCCTGTTCAATGCCTTCCATGAAGTATATACCACCGGCAGGACCCTCAAACAGCTGGAATGGGAGGCCATCACAAAAGACGGCACAATCATGTCTCTGGACACGTCTGTCTCACTGATTTTAGATGCCGACGGATCGCCCAAGGGTTTCAGGGGAATTGCCCGTGACATCACGCAGCGTAAGCGTCTCGAGGCCCAGCTCTATCAGGCCCAGAAGATGGAAGCCATAGGGACCCTGGCCGGGGGGATCGCGCACGACTTCAACAACCTCCTCATGGCCATACAGGGCTACGCATCCCTCATGGGCATGGATATCGCTCCGGACCACCCTCACCAGAAGATGATCGGGCACATTGAAAAATGTGTTTTCAGCGGATCTGATTTGACAAAACAGCTGCTGGGATTTGCCCGGGGAGGAAAATATGAGGTGAAAAATACCGACCTCAATGATCTCGTACAAAAGTCCTCTGATATGTTCGGCCATACAAAAAAAGAAATACAAATACACAGAAAATATGAGGATGTCATCTGGGGTGTGGCAGTAGACCAGGGGCAGATAGAACAAGTGATGCTGAACCTTTATGTAAATGCATGGCAGGCCATGCCCGAAGGCGGCGAGCTTTTTATCGAGACAGCCAATGTTGTGCTCTCAGAACAGTTTGTCCGGACATATCAGGTTAAACCAGGCAGATATGTAAAGGTCTCCATAATGGATACCGGGGTGGGTATGGACAAGGAAACAACCGCGAGGATATTCGACCCGTTCTTTACCACCAAGGATCTCTCCGGAAGTTCCGGATTGGGTCTGGCATCTGCATACGGAATCATACGAAATCATGAAGGAATCATCAATGTCTACAGTGAAGAGGGTCATGGAACCACGTTTACCATCTATCTGCCGGCATCGGGCAAAAACCTTATCAGCCAGGAAAAACATGGTGCCACGGAGATCCTCAAGGGAGATGAAACCATACTCCTGGTTGATGACGAGGATATGATCATCCACGTTGGAGCCGATATTCTAAAAAGACTGGGATATGAGGTTCTCACTGCCAACGGCGGAGAACAGGCAATCGGTATCTTCACAAAGAACAAGGACAGCATCGACATGGTCATTCTGGATATGATCATGCCGGGTATGGGCGGATCAGAGACATACAGCCGGCTCAGAGAGATAAAAGACGATGTCAAGGTTATCCTGTCGAGCGGATACAGCCTGAACGGCCAAGCGGCCGATATACTCAAGAGAGGCTGTAACGGATTTATTCAGAAGCCCTTTGATATGCAGTCTTTTTCCCGCAAGATCCGGGAGGTCCTCGCCTGACTCTCTCTAGCACCACGGTTCTTTGATTTTGCCTGCAGCCGGCTTCACATGAACAGTTCGCTCACCGATGCCTCCGCGTATATCCGTTTGATCGCCTCTGCAAGAAGATTGGCAACGCTCAAGACTGTAATCTTTTTGCACATGGTGGCATCGCCTTTCAGCGGAATGGTATCGGTTGTCACAATTTCTTCAAGGGGTGATGCCTCTATCCTGGCGATGGCAGGACCTGAAAGTACGGGATGGGTGCAGCACGCTGCCACCCTTAAGGCCCCTGCTTCTTTGAGGGCTGCTGAACCATTGGTCAGTGTGCCGGCAGTATCCACCATATCATCTACGATCAGGCACGTCTTGCCCGCAACATCACCAATGATGTGCATTACATCGGACTCATTTGCCCGCTCCCGCTTCTTGTCAATAATGGCCAGATCCGCCTTGAGGGGTTTTGCGTAAGCACGCGCCCGCTCAACACCGCCTGCATCCGGGGACACGATGCACAGATTGTTCTGGTATTTTTCCTCAATGTACTTCAGCACCACCGGTTTGGCATAGAGATTGTCCAGAGGAATATCAAAGAAGCCCTGTATCTGTCCTGCATGGAGATCCATGGTGAGCACTCTATCGGCACCTGATACGGTAAGCAGGTTGGCCACAAGCTTCGCCGTGATCGGCGTGCGCGGGGATGCCTTCCTGTCCTGCCTCGCATACCCGAAATACGGGATGACCGCGGTTATCCTCTTTGCAGATGCCCGCCTCATGGCATCAAGCATGATAAGGAGTTCCATAAGATGCTCGTTTGTCGGAGAACAGGTGGATTGTACGATAAAGATATCTTTGCCCCGGATACTCTGATAAATATCAACGGATGTTTCGCCGTCAGAAAACTTCTTCACATCACCGTTGCCGATCTTTATTCCTAAAATATCGCATATACTCACAGCTAACGGCCTGTTTGCGTTACCGGTAAAAACACAGATGCTCGACTCCATATAGATGTTTTCTCCTCATACGATTTCTTGGCTGGGACGGGTGGATTCGAACCACCATAACGAGATCCAAAAACTCGTGTCCTGCCTTTAGACGACATCCCAGTATTTAAGCGAACTCAATTATTGGGAATGCACTATAATCAAATTATACTTCGTTGGCAATCTTTTGTTCGTACTGTTCCAGAATAGATTTTTCAATCTTGTCTCGCGTCTCCATGTTGAGGGGATG
>CAYRCP010000249.1:0-3672 GCA_964422755.1 uncultured Bacteriovoracaceae bacterium
CTGTCAGCACCAGCTTCTCCATGCGAGTTCACGATGTAAATTCCGCTCATCGATTACAAAGGAAAAAAGAAAATACATGGCTGAATCCGATTATATTAGATCATAATCATCAGTATAGTTTAAAAATGGCGCGAGGAAAGTCAATCCCTCAATTTATTTATCCCGGCAGGCGCGAAAGTTCGATTACTATCGCCGGGGGCCGCCTGTGTCGGCCGAGAGACACCCTGTCCTGCAGCACAAACAAGGCATATGGGGATATTTTTAAAGAGCTTTGATAAGAAATCAGACGCAGGTATTGCATTGCAGACATGAGGTCTTATTATTGGCTCTTTACGGAAAACACCTTTCGATTATCCGCATCAAAATCTCATGAAATGATTATTGGCGGCAGAGGAAATGTCAGCTTATGTTCCCCTGATCGCTCATGGGAACAGCAGGCAGCTGCAGGACAATGACCGAGCGCCTGAGCAGCTGTATGCCGGATGAACTTCAGCGCTCAGTGCAGCTGTAGATTACTATAATGATGAAAGGAGAAAGACATGTCGAATAGATCAATCGTACTTATGGTAGCAGTGGTCTTGAGTTCCTTGAGTGCCATTGCCTCGATCGCGCATGCCTGGGACCACCCTTCGCACATGACCTGTGCCGCCATTGCATTCGCCGAAATCGAACGCACGCATCCCGATCTGATTGAAAAGATCGGGCTGGTTATGTTGAAGCATCCGGATCCAAGCCCATTCTGGGTGGCTTCTGGAGATGCAAGGGGCAAGGAACGCGCCCGGCGCATGTTCATCGAAGCTGCACGCTGGCCCGACGACAACAAATGGACGATGCATGATCGACCCACCTGGCATACGGCCCGCTGGGCGATTGTTGAAAAAGATGCCCCGCCCGAGACGAAGGCTTTAGCTGCGGCTCGCAAAGGTAAGCCTGCAGGACAGGCGATCGAAGCCCTGGTATTGAATTATGCCATGCTGTCGAGTTCTGAAACCAATCCTACCGAACGTGCCAGTGCCCTGAGCTGGCTGCTCCACCTGGTCGGCGATATCCACCAGCCCCTTCATGTCAGTGATCGCTTTTCGAAGCAATTTCCCACCGGAAATGCTGCGGGCACCCTTGAGTACGTTGCAGACCCTCTGGGTGAGTCGACAATTCCGCTGCACATGCTTTGGGACAGCAATAGCCTGCGGTCGCAAAAATTGGAAGATATCGACCGTAACGCGCAGGAATTGGTGAAAAAGTATCCGCGCTCTGCTTTCCCTGAGTTGGCAGCGTACAGTGGGCCGGACGTTTTTGAGGAATGGGCGCGGGAGAGTTACAAGGTGGCGGTGGATTTTGCCTACGGATATGGGATCGAAACGGTCAGTGACCCGGATACGGATCAAGATCCGGACAAGTTGGTTATGAAAATGGTGAAATTTGCCCTCGAAGGGATCTCGCCGGTGGAAGAGGCCCCGGAAGTGCCTGCCGAATACTGGGAGAAATTACAGGATGTGGCTCACCGGCGCATTACTCTGGCCGCTTACCGGTTAGCAGATCTTATCATCGTTGCTGCCGATCAGATTGCATCAGAAAGAGCGTTAGCCGGGAGTGTTTTGAATACCATTGATCAGCACTGACCACGAAGGATGTCGCTGCTATTTGTGATCAAGAGCCTTTTTAAGCGGGAGGACACTTTGAACCTTCAAAACAAACGAAACCGGATCAGGCGTGCTGTGACCGAGAAACCTTCAATAATGGGTCAGCCTTAAAAAACAGTGTACGAAAAAGGAGTTCTACAATGAAAAAAACTACTATTAATTCTTGGATAAATTACATGGTTGTTTTCCTTGTCGGGGTATCGATGGCGACTGTTTTTACGATTGCCTCAAATGTAACGAGCACTACCGCCCAAGCGGCGACAGAGGAGACACCCGGGCAGAGCCTGGGCATCGCTTCCGTGCCGAACCTGCGGGACCTTGGCGGGTACAAGACGAGTGATGGAGCGACGGTAGCCAGCGGGCTCGTGTATCGCGCCAATCAGTTCAGCGGGATCAGTCCGGACGACATGGAGAAGATTGCCGGGCTCGAAATCAAGAATGCATACGACCTGCGCACCGCAGAAGAGCGGGAAAAACGCCCGGATGAACTGCCGCCTGGCGTCAACCACGTCGTGGTGGACGTGCTGGCCGACTCGCCACAGGCAGGGCCGGCACAGCTGGAAAAACTCATGGAGGATCCGAAGACGGCAAATGCGGAGCTCGGCGGCGGCAAGGTGGAAGCCCTATTTCAGGAGTCATACCGTGAGTTTGTCTCCCTGCCGAGTGCGCAGAGGGAGTTCGGCAAAATGTTCCTTGATCTTGGCGACAAGGAGCAACTGCCCGCGGTGTTTCATTGCACCACCGGCAAGGATCGCACCGGCTGGGCCGCCGCAGCCCTGCTGACCCTGCTTGGCGTACCGAAGGACGTCGTTGTGGAGGATTACCTCAAGAGCAACGACTACATCATCCCTGCGTACAGGAAGGTCATCGACGAGTTTGTCGCGGCAGGCGGAGAAGAGGAAATTCCTCTTGCTATCCTTGGCGTGAAGAAGGAGTACCTCGATGCCGCTTTCGACGAGATGGAGACGAAGTACGGCACGATGGAGAATTATTTCTCCGAAGGCCTGGGCATCGATGCCGCCAAACAGGAAGCCCTGCGGGATCTCTACCTTATACAGAAATAGATAGGATTATGCTCGCCGACAAGAGGAGGGCGGTGAAAGGTGGGAAAGACTTCCTGTGACGCCTCCTGCGACCAGTCAGGGCCGAAGTGTAGGAGCACCTTTCGGGTGCAATTGCAGGTAACGGTTTTAGCTCAGGACACGGATAATAGTTCAATTTCCGAACATTTCACGTCATTACCGCATCCCCTCGTTCTTCCCGAACTTCTTCGTCATTCCCTCGCAGGAGGGAATCCGGAACACCAGTCAAAAAGATCGCGGCTAAAGCCGCTCCCACAAATAAAAAAAGATGCAAGGTTTAAGGTATAAGATGCAAGGTATAAGGTTCAAGGTCAATAAGTTGTTTAATGCTCACGAAGTGACAGATGTCTTAACGTGCAGTCGTCTCCCTTCACCTTAAAAGAAAAAGTCTTTTCTCTGCGTCCTCTGCGCCTCTGCGGTGAGTTCTTTGTTTTCAGTTTTTTAAATTCGAAATCCGCAATCCGAAATTCGAAATCCCTATGCTTTTGTTTTTAAAATCTTTTCCCAGTGCCCAGTGCCGAGCGCCTGGTGCCTGTTTTTCATCAGCGCTCTGGCACGATCGCAACGTGCACGGCAGGTTATCATCTGCCTCCATACCCTTACTTTCCATACGAAGGTAAAAAAGACGACATATCGACTTCGGGGCGATATGATGACTTTTCAGCATGCTTGAGCAACCGCCATTTCAGTGTATATCTTTATAATATCACGATTTGTTCCAATGCGTTATCGTCTAATCCACAAAAGCTCAGCCATCTGGCATCGATTTCGCTATATTTTTCATGGGCATTGTCCCTGCGAGAGTTCAAGGTCGTGGCAGAAAATTAAGGCCTAAAAAAGATAGGGAGGAACGAAATGAAAAGAAGAAGAGGGTTAGTGATCTATGGAACAGGTATTTTGCTGGCGGCCTTTGTGATGGTGTTCATGCAGGGTGTATCCGAGGCTGCCGC
>CAYRCP010000250.1:0-3647 GCA_964422755.1 uncultured Bacteriovoracaceae bacterium
TCCGGGGCCATGATGCCCGGGCCCCTGCTCAGTGTCACCATCAGCGAGAGCCCGTCAAGGGGGTTCATGACAGGGCCTTTGCTGATCGCCGGGCACGCCCTGCTCGAAGGGGCAATGGTCGCCGCCCTCTTGCTGGGACTCGCCCCGTTCCTCGTTCAGGACAGGGTCTTTGTGGTAATTGCGCTGGCCGGCGCCGTGATCCTCTTGTGGATGGCAGCAGGTATGTTCCGCTCGCTTCCATCGTTAAGCCTGGATGTTACGAAGAGCAGGAAACAGCGCTCAAATCTTGTTGTTGCCGGTATCATCCTGAGCCTGGCTAATCCCTACTGGACAGTATGGTGGGCCACCATCGGGCTGGGCTATATCCTGTACTGCAAGGGATTCGGCCCTGCCGGGGTCTCTGTCTTTTTTATCGGCCATATCATGGCGGACCTGTTCTGGTATGGGGCAGTCTCAGCGGCGATGGGCAGGGGCAGGCATCTCCTGAGCGATAGGCTCTACCGGGTAATCATCGGGATCTGTGCAGGATTTCTTGTGTTTTTCTCAGGGGTTTTCGTCTATGCCGGGGTGCACAGAATTCTCATGTTATAATAATCCGGTATGCAAACCCGTGATTCCGCACGTGAGTACCACTCCGGCTATCGAATATATACTCGCCGCAGCAACCACTGGATAAGGTATCTCCAGGGGCTTATATAGTAAATAGCAGCATGTTCTTCTGCCAGGACAGGAAGGAGGAACGATCATGTTTGAGAAGGCAAAAGCACTGGTATTGGCGTCGTTTGCCGGTGATTCTCTTGCTCTGGGAGTTCACTGGATATACTCCGTGAAAAAGATCGCTGAAAAATTCGGCCGTGTGGATACATTCCTGACGCCGCTCTCAGATTCCCACCATCCCACAAAAGGGCGGGGCGAGTTCACCCACTATGGTGATCAGGCCCTTGTCCTTCTGCAGTCGGTTGCTCAAAAGGGGACCTTTGATGCTGAGGATTTTTCCCGCCGGTGGCAGGGTCTGTTTGCCGGGTATAGAGGATACTATGATCAGGCAACCAGGGCCACCCTGGACAACTTCAGCCGGGGGGCGTCTCCCGGGGACTCAGGCTCTTCGTCAAACGAAATCGCCGGGGCGGCCAGGATCGCACCACTGGTGTACTGTTTCAGGGATAATCCCGATGCCCTTGTTGTTGCTGCCAGGGCGCAGACATCCATGACGCATGCCGACCCGCTCACAATTGACTCCGGTGAATTTTTTGCCCGGACAGCGCATCAGGTTCTCCAGGGTGCATCTCCGAAGGACGCGATCCCGGCAGTGGCCAGTGAGTATTTTACCGATACCGCTGTCTCCTCGTGGGTTGATGCGGGCATGAGTTCTATTGCCCAGGATAGTGTTTCCACGATCAAGGGATTCGGCCAGAGCTGCCATACACCCGAGGCCTTTCCCGGGATAATCCATCTCATTGCAAAGTATGAAACAGATCTGAAAGAGGCCCTTACGGAAGCTGTCATGGCAGGGGGAGACTCGGCTGCACGGGCAATGATCGTGGGTATGGTCCTGGGAGGTCATCTGGGAATGTCGGCGATCCCCGCTGCGTGGATTGACGGGCTTGTTTACCGCGATGAGATTCAGCAGTGTATCGAGCAGATAGGATAAAAGGTTATGAAAAAAAAGCAGGCAGGGTTGAAGGCGGAGATATTCGCGTTGAGGTAGGGCTGTATGAAAGATACTATGAATCTCACGAGCGATCCCGTCCCTTCTCTGGTAAAAAAGGTGGCGATTCCTGCGAGTATCGGGTTTTTCTTCAACACCATGTTCAATGTTGTGGACACGTATTTCGGCGGGTCCATATCGACGCAGGCCCTTGCTGCCCTGTCTCTTTCTTTCCCCGTGTTTTTCATCATTATCGCCCTGGGCAGCGGGATTGCCACCGGCTCCACTGCGCTGATAGCCACATCGCTGGGTTCGGGCAACCTGAAAGAGGCAAAGATGTACGCGATCCAGGGCGTGGCCTTCGGGGTAATCGTATCTCTTGTGCTGACCTATGTGGGGATAACGGCATCGCCCTTTCTTTTCACCCTTCTGGGTGCGACAGATACCTATCTCGATCAGAGTCTTTTGTATATGAACACGATTTTTGTGGGCAGTATCCTGTTCATCGTGAACTATATGCTCAATTCCATCCTGAATGCCCTCGGAGATACCGTCTCGTTCAGAAATTTTCTTATCATTGCCTTTTTTCTGAATATCATGCTCGATCCGTGGTTCATCTTCGGGGGGCTCGGGCTGCCGGCTATGGGGATTGTGGGTATTGCAGTGGCGACCCTGTGTGTCGAGTTGATCGGGGTATTCTATCTGGGGTTTCGGGTATCGGCCACCAAACTGGTCTGTGACCGGTGCTCGAAGGATATTATTCCAAAGGCCAGGGCGTTTAAGAACATTGCGTACCAGGGACTGCCGTCGAGCCTCAACATGGTAACCGTGGGGCTGGGCATATTCGTGATCATGTATTTTGTGAGCATGTTCGGCAAGGAGGCGGTGGCTGCATACGGCGTAGCTACCAGGGTGGAGCAGATTGTCCTGCTGCCCACCATCGGGCTGAATGTGGCCACCGTAACCCTGGTTGCGCAGAATAACGGCGCCAAATTGTATAACAGGATATATGAGACCGTAGGCACAGCCCTGAGATACGGGGCCTGGTGCATGGCTGCGGGCACGGTCTTTGTCTTTGTGCTGGCAGAGCGTCTCATGGGGCTGTTTACCCCGGATGTCGAGGTTATTCATATCGGGACGACCTACCTGCGTATTGCCGCCTTTGTTCTCTACGCTTATGTGATCCTGTATGTGAATATCGCAGCCTTGCAGGGGCTGAAGCGTCCGATGTTCGGGCTTTTTATCGGCACGTGCCGGCAGATCATCTTTCCGTTCGGTATTTTTTATCTCCTTACCCGGCTCTTTGATTTTGCCCTTTTGGGGATCTGGTGGGGCATCTTTGGCATAACGTGGTCAGCGGCAATGGTTGCGTTTTTCTATTCGCGGTATATCCTCAAGAATGTCAGTATGTTGTGCCGTTAAAACTGGGGCTCAAGTAGTCTCCTGCCTCCGAGGCAAAACGGGAAACCAACGAATAACATGCTGATAATAAACAATAAAATACTTGGCATGTACATTTAATCGATTTTATGGCATATCTTTTTAAGACAACCCAGCAATATCTTGACAAATTAGATTCTTTAGGAGGGCAACATGCTTAATGAGAGAAACGAGGAAGGCATCATCATCGCGGAATTTGACAACGGGAAAGTCAACACCATCACTCTCGAGACACTGAGACACCTGAGGGAAATCGTCAAGAAGGCAAATGAAGACGATTCCATTCGGGGCATTATCCTTACCGGGGCGGGCAAGACCTTTTCAGGTGGGTTCGATCTCCCGATGTTTCTGGGGTTCAAGGATGTCACCGAGGTGGCTGCATTTATCCAGGAAGAGGATGAGATTCTCACCGAGCTGTTCATGTGCAAAAAGCCGGTGGTATCTGCCATTAACGGCCATGCCGTTGCCGGCGGTCTGATCTGTGCCATGGCATCGGATTACCGCATCGCCAAGAACCATCCGAAGATCAATCTGGGCATGAGCGAGATCAAGATCGGTC
>CAYRCP010000251.1:0-3646 GCA_964422755.1 uncultured Bacteriovoracaceae bacterium
GTATCCGTCAATATTATCATTGCCTGCGCCTGAACCAGCGGCACAATCATGGCTGAAAGCATATCATTGTCGGTAAACTGGATCTCATCAACAGAAACCGTATCGTTTTCGTTGATGATGGGGATTGCACCAAAATCGAACAGAGCGGTAAAGGTGTTGCGGATATTGAGATAACGCCGCCTGTCATCAAGGTCTTCCCGGGTTATGAGAATCTGGCCCGCCTTGTACCCGTACCGCCTGAAGGCATTGGTATAGGTCCGTATGAGACTCCCCTGTCCGATGGCAGCAAGGGCCTGATTCTTTGACAGGGTCATGGAAGAACGCGGGACCTTCATGATCGCGTTGCCTTCGGAAATAGCACCTGAGGAAACGAGAGCAAATTCTTTGCCCTTGTCGCGAAGCAATGAGAGGTCGTCACACAGGCGGTCTATCACCCGGTTATTGAGCCCATCCCCGGCGTTGAGTACACGCGATCCGATCTTGACAAGAATACGTTTGCACGATTTCAGAGATGATCTGGAGCTTCGGTTCATAAATATTACATATCCTTTATAATCCTATCCAAAAGAGCGTTTATTCCATCTCCGGTAATGGCTGATGCCGTGAAGCAAGGATATCCCTCACCTGTTATAAAGGCAACAGCTTCTTTTGCCCGCTCTTTTGCATCGGTAAGATCACATTTATTGAGAACCACCAGTTGTTTCAGATCCAGGAGCCGCTTTGAGTATAATTCAAGCTCACGCCGGAGAATCTGGAATTCCTCTTTCGGATCTCTCATGGTCTGCTCTGACATGTCAATGACATATACGATGATTCTGGTTCTCTCGATATGCCTCAAGAAACGCAACCCGAGGCCTACCCCATCATGGGCTCCCTCGATAATGCCGGGGATGTCTGCCATGACAAAATCGACATCCTTCCACCTGACCATACCGAGGTTTGGCACCAGGGTGGTAAAAGGATAGTCCGCAATCTTTGGCCGAGCACTGGAAACCCGGGAGATCAGGGTAGATTTCCCCGCATTGGGAAAGCCCACGAGGCCTACATCGGCAAGGAGTTTCAGTTCAAGGATAAATTCCTTTTCTTCCCCGTCCCTGCCCGGATAACAGTTCCTGGGAGCCTGGTTGGTGGAGGTAGCAAAACGGGCATTCCCTCTGCCGCCGATGCCGCCACGGGCAACAATTACCGATTGCCCTTCTTCAACCAGATCGGCAACGATCTCTCCGGTGAGCGCATCTTTTACCAGGGTACCGACAGGGACGGAAATCACAAGGTCAACTCCCGATTTCCCCGTACAGTTCTTACCCTGGCCGTGCTGACCTCTCTCGGATTTAATGTGAGGATGGTAGCGCTGATCGAGGAGCGTGTGGTAATGGGGACTGGCCTTTACGATGATATCGCCGCCCTTGCCTCCGTCTCCTCCGTCAGGACCTCCATAGGGTACGTACTTCTCTCTTCGAAACGAGCAACAGCCGTTACCGCCGTTGCCCGCTTTTAGATAAACCTTACACTCATCAATAAAGTCCATATGCTAAGCAGCACTGGATATCACATTCACCCGTTTTTTGTTGTTGAAAAGGGTTTCGAACTTTACAACTCCATCTGAAAGGGCAAACAGGGTATAGTCTCTTCCACAGCCTACATTTTCACCTGGGTGGATTTTTGTTCCTCGCTGACGAACGATGATACTGCCGGCTGTTACTTTCTGCCCGTCGAAGCGTTTCACGCCGAGACGCTTACCTGCCGTATCTCTACCGTTCCTGGAAGTACCACCGGATTTTTTATGTGCCATGGGTTACGCCTCCTTACCTGCACCTATCTGTGTGATAGTAATTTCCGTAAGGTTCTGTCTATGGCCTTGCTTTTTCCTATAACCCTTACGTCTCTTCATCTTGAAAACGATAATCTTCTTCGCTCTCATCTGCCGCACTATCTTTCCGCTTACCGTCACGCCTTCGAGTTTTGGTGATCCGAGTTTGTATTCATCGCCGCCGATAAAGAGCACATCGTCAAATGTTACCGAGTCTCCCTTTTCAGCATCGAGTTTTTCGATCTGAATCGTGTCACCTTCTTCAACCTTGTACTGCTTACCGCCTGTTTTTATAACTGCATACATTTTGACACCTCTATTCCACATTTATCTTAAAAGGTTGTTGAGCTAATAATGAAACTTGCCGTGATTGTCAAGGAGTTTCCCCTACGTTGAAACCGATTTTCAGTATAAAGAAACAAAAGAACAAAAAAAATGCCAGAAGACAAGGTGTGGGGACGGTTAGCGGAGTAATTCTTTTTTGTCCCATCTTCTGGCATCAAAAGGAGGTTTCAGTTAAGAACTATTATCAGAGTACTGATCGGCTCCAGCGTGGCTCAACAGATGCTGCGATTCTGCCACACACCGAGAGTACATCGGATTTTCGATCTCGGGCATATTGTCAAAGAGCTTTTATGTTATTGAAAACCTTCATCTATTTCTTGTCTATTTCATTGCTAAAGGTATGCCATCGTATATTCATTCATATGTCTTTGTTTTTACTGTAATTTATTATTTTGTCTCCATCACTTATGGTACTCTCACCCTATAGCGTTTATGCCCTTGGGGTGCAAAACCCATAGAAGAGCCACCCCCGCGGGCGGCGCTTAGATTTTCAGCTTGATCTTGAACCTTTTATTCCTTTGCGGGTCATGGTTTACCATGTCCGTTACCTTATCGAGACCAAAAACCTCTTCATGCAGTGCATTGGGATTGACAAAAGCATCGTCTCTACAGCGCAAGCAGAAATACTTAATCGCCAGTTCACCGTCATCAGCCTGGCATATCTCCAGGCAGCGGCATTTCTTACAGAGTGCCTTGCCGCAACTATCACAACTGACGACGGCCATGTACTTCGCGCAGTCTTCACATAATTTCTCTGGCATCTTCGTTCTTCTCATGTCTTTCTTCACAGCTGTTTTTAGTTTTCGATATGCTGTAATGCGAATGGTGTGCCACTCATGTGCAGGAATATATATACTTGTTTTTATTTATTATAATTAGTTCTTTTTGCGGCGGGATAGGATGGGGGTTTCTATATTTGTATTGGTGTACAAACCATATTATGGCATAAGCACCATAAGAATGCGGTATCACCGTTCCTGGGCAAAGCAGCACTAAAATCGATTATTCTGCTCAGAACTGCATCCCTTTGATTCTCAAAGAAGCATCTTCCGGGATCCATAAAACACGGTGGCGCCTCTGCCCGGTGAAGTCGCCATGTATGCAGCCGGGATGTGTCTCAACCGCGTGGGGCTCGAATCCCCTCAAGCTTAGCAGGTGTAAGGGAGCCCAAGGGGTTCTTACAAATGTCCTAGGGAATGTAGTTCTGCCTCATGCCAGGATGCGTCGTGACTGATCCTTTGGATGTTCTTAGGAGATGACAGCCTATGGAATTTCTGTTTCTCCATGCAGCGTCGGCAACCATGATCGCCGCCTGTGCACCGTGAAAGAGACTGATAATATCTTTTGATACCGGCGTCTCCTTATAAAAATCCTCGATCCTGAGGTACATGTGCCGCAAATCTTCTATGGCGATCTTCAATCGCGGCATGGTACGTACAATACCCACATAGTTCCACATGGTGCTCTTGATGGACATCCAGTCCTGTGCAA
>CAYRCP010000252.1:0-3631 GCA_964422755.1 uncultured Bacteriovoracaceae bacterium
GAGCAGACCTTGCGGGTGGTCTGCGACTTCCCGCATCCTGTCCTGACAGCACACACGGCAACAACCGGTTTGGCGGACCTGAGCATCGTATATGTTGCACCGATAATGATAAAATCCGAACCTTCCGCCATGGCAATGGAAGCCTTGTGCATGATCTCCACATGAGGCACATCGCTGTAGGAAAACGCGACCAGATCCACCTGATGCTCTCGTATTATTTCGGCCAGCTTATCCTCCGGATAGATGGCGATACCTTTCGGATACAGGCTCCCTGCAAGTTCAGCGGGATAGAGCCGTTCATCGATGTCAGGGATCTGAGCTGCCGTGAATGCAACCACCTGATAGCGGGAATTGTCCTTGAAATAGACATTGAAATTATGGAAATCCCGGCCTGCCGCTCCCATTATGATGACTTTTTCAACCATGTTTCCTCCCTGACAGAATTATGGAACGCCCTGTACCCCCCCGAAAAACCAGCAGGATCTTCGACAGGCCACGAGGCAAATAATGTAAGCAACTTAAACCCTGCAAGAATCTCCATGATTCTCGCAGAATCAGTAAGCGTTTAGAATACATCTATGTTCAGATCCTGACAAAGTAAACGATTAAACCACCCCTTCACAATCGTAAAGACCTACTGCGGACGTCCCCAGATATCTCCCTCTTCAATCTTTAAAGAGGATGGAAAGTTTTTTGTATTCGGTATCAACCCTGCATCTTCGAGACCGCACCGTTCGAGTTGAACTTTCCCGTTGACCAGCTTTACCTTCAACGAACAGGGCCTGAATTTCCCTGTTGTTTTAAGGGCATCGGATCCGGAATCAAATTTTTCGACATCAACGAGATATCTATCGCCGCCAACATCTTGTATCTCCCCGGTGTCCAGTCCCAGTTTATCGAGTTCTCCTGAGATATAATCTTCCGGATCTTCTCCCATACCATTCATATTTGTCTTGCCTTCGAACTGCTCTACACCATCACCGGGCTCATCTTCTCCCCAGGCAGCATTGACTTGCGGCCATACGAGAAGAGAAAGAAACACAAGCACCCCGGCAACTAGTTTTACAAGCGCTGATATCTTCATGGCAACTCCCCCTTGCCTGTCTTGTACATGTCGGTCATCGTGGCATCTGTATATATAGTAAGGTCAAACAATGAATAAGTCCATATTCACCGGGGGTTCAAAACAACTCAAAATTATTTCACCATTGCAGCTTCGCCTTGGTGAACTATATAATATAATTGATGTTCTTATTTAACGCAAAGGACACCCTGCAGATTTTTTCCTGTGTTCCGTATTTTCACTCATTCGCTGCACACTGCCATTGCATTTCCCGCTTTTTCCGGTAAAATCCGGGCAAGAGGTGTACCATGGGAATAGAAATCGAGACAACGCTGCTCATATATTCATCCCGCACCGATGTCGTGATGAAGAATCTCGCGGCACTGGATACTATCGGACCGTATAAGATCGTCTCGAAAGGATCCTGCATTATCCATGACCGGTACTTCGATACCAGGGAGAGATCCTTCATGAAAAGAGGGTTCGCTCTTAGGCTCAGACAGATCGGTTCTTCATACCTGCTTTGTCTGAAGGGATGTGAACGTGTGAACGAATGGGGAGGAATCGAACGTCTTGAAATCGAGGAGACATGGTCTGAAAAAAACCTGAAGGCAATTATCCGCGTCCTGGATGAGAGATTCATAACTATGGAATGCACAACCTTCGATAATCACGACCCGGTTCAAACGCTGAACAGTCATGGCCTGCGAATCATTCAGGACAGACAGACCGACCGGCTTACCCGTGATATCAGGGGTCCTCGAGGCACATCTCGGAGATTGTGTGCAGAAATGGCTCTAGATAAAGTGTGCTACCGTTTTGCAGGCAGGTGTTTTAAACATTTCGAGGTGGAAATCGAAGCAAAGACCCGCGCAGGAGAGAAACATATCGAGACGATTACCGCCCTTTTGAAGGCAGGATTTCCCCGGGAACTCAAACGCTGGGATCATAATAAACTCATCACGGGTTATGCCATCGAGGCCCTGCTGGACAGAGGTGAAGTCCTGTCCGGCATACACGATCATGAAATCATAGATTTTGCAGGGTATGCGAAGATTGATGCCTTCATCAAGGGGCTACGTCTATAAGTTGAAACACCTTGTGGAATGCTTCGCGGATCTGATCTTCCGGGCACAAATATTTATGCACCGGGAACTGATAACTTGGCCAGCCGCATAACCTCCTCAAAGACATTCCGCAATTTATTGAGTTTGCCGGACATAAGCATAAAAAGGATCTCCAGTCTAACCATGGGATCGAGTGTTGTACCCAGCAATTTATCGATTTCATCCTGAGTGGACTGGAGATATGGATGCTCTGCCAAGAACCTGTCTCTTTGTTCAATCAGTTTTTGTATCTCGGGGCTCTCGCACTCTTTCCGTGATGCAGCAGTTGAGTTTATCTCATCAAATAACATTTTCATGTCACTCTCCAGACATGTTTTTTGTCAGATTCTTCCCTTTGTACAACCACTATAAAAAAAGAACCATGACTAGCTTCCATAACAGCAAAGCCTATGCCATTAAAAAAACCTCACGATATCTTATTGTTATACATGATTAACCGGCTTGTTGCCTGCACAGCAAGCAAGATATTTACCCAATGTGGGAACTTTTGTTCCATTTTTTTGCTGTATTTTAATCGCGATAATCCTGTCATTTGGTGATCACCCCCACTGCCTCGAAGCAGTGATCGGGCTGCAGAGACATTGACAACAATATCACAATAAAACATTATAGTTACCTGATGATATACTATGGAGAGGAGGGCTTGTCCGGTCACCATTATTATCACCCGGGATAGACGGATTCCGGACAAAGAGCATGTCGCACCTGCAGGATTTTTCTTCTAAAAGGAAACAACAATCTTTCACGAATAGCTTTGAGCTAAACAGCACGATGGGCTATAAAGAAACAACCATTGTACTGCTCAGCCGATATGAGTTGCAATAGAAGGTGAAATAACTATGGAATCTATTAAAGAGCTTTTTCGTACAGGCAGGGGGCCGTCCAGTAGCCATACCATAGCCCCGTTCAACGCTGCAAAAACATTCTCGGAAAGATATCCTCGCGCATCGAAGTACCGGGTCACCCTGTACGGAAGTCTTGCTGCAACGGGCAAGGGCCACCTCACCGATACTGCCCTCATTGACGCAGTTGCCCCTGTCCCGTTGGAGATAGAGTGGCAACCGGGCCATGAACTGCCGTCACATCCAAACGGCATGCTCTTCAAGGCTCTCGACAACACAGGGGAAACAATCGGATCCATGCATGCCTATAGCATTGGAGGCGGTACTGTCCGGGAAGAAGGTGCCCGGGAAGATACAATCACAGTTTACGACAAGAACTCCATGAGGGACATTCTGGAGGAATGCGAGCGTTCGGGCATCAGTTTGTGGGAGTATGTGGAAAAAAGAGAGGGAGAAGATATCTGGGAATTTCTCCACGATGTATGGCGGTCAATGCTTGCCACGATCGAAAAAGGCCTGAAAACAGAAAGCATGCTTCCCGGTGTCTTGAATCTTACCAGAAGAGCCCCTGCCGTATACCGCAAAGCCCTTATGGCCGG
>CAYRCP010000253.1:0-3619 GCA_964422755.1 uncultured Bacteriovoracaceae bacterium
TCGAGCATCCGGCCTGGATAAGGCGGCATATCTCCAACTCGGTTTTACTGAGCTTCAAAAGACCGGCATCCAGTTCAGTGTTAAACCCCGAAGTCAGTGCTATCAGCTGTTGCCCGAGAATCGTCAGATAGTTCATCCTCATCAGGGCATCCGTTTCCTTTTCCACCTTTTTCAGGGCAGGCAATATCGAGTTCTTGATTCGTGCCGACAATCGATTCTCGGAATCCCTGCGATCATTTTCGATGGCGTTGAGAACATTCTTGAGCGTAACATTCATTTCTTCGGTCTGCTTCTTTTCCTTACGGAGACTTTCCTCCATTGCCTTCTGTTCGGTGCTGTCGTGCACAATAATCGTCCAGAATCTTTTCCCGTCATAATCGATGCGGGTTGCCGTGGTTCTGGTGGGAAAGGTCCTGCCGTCAATGTAGATACCGGTTATTTCGTCACTCAGCCGCTGTCCCTCTACCAGTTCGTCAAAGAAGCCGATGAGCTGATGCGATCCTGCCTCGTCAGTCAGCGACCTGATATCAGTACCGATTAAATTCTGTTCAGGTATACCATACATCTCGGCAGCCTGATGGTTTGCATTGATAATCTCCAGATCCTGGTCGACAAGCAGAATCCCTTCGCCGACTGACTGGAAAATAGCGGCGCGCATCTTCTCGGCGTTTGCCTGGGCCTGCACCCGCTCCGATACCCGACGTTCGAGGACGAGGCTGTGATTGACGATCTGCGTAACATCATTGAACAGCAGCATGATGCCGCTGAATTTTGCGATCTGAGAATCACGCAGCAGAATCCAAAGATCATATACTCGAGGTATCCCATCACGATTGATCGTAATCTTATGTACTTTCCCAGGGGGATAGACGTCAAGCACCCCTTGAATGGAGGTAGCTGATATGCCGATCACCTCACCGCAGAAACGGCCCAGTATGTTCTCCCGGCTGAAAAAAAGCGCTGCCTCAGGGTTTGCTTCCACGATGTATCCATCGTGGTTTGTTATCAGAACGAGATTATTCGTTCTCTTGTAGATGCTCTCATACGTATTCTTTTCCAGAAGCAACCTGCGGTAGGCTGATTCAAGCTGTTTGAATTCATCCGGTTTATCAGCATATTCCCAGTCTTCAATGACAACAGTTTCCACCATATCCACGGTTCGTCGTATGGCCGGAAGTGCAGCTTTTATCATTGTGTCCGAGAATCCACGTTCGAAAATACTGTCCTCCAGAGCCTGGACCATGGTCTTGAACGCTCCGACAAACAGCTTCAGTGAGACTCCTCTGCTACGGTGAAGGCGAGACTGGTCAAGGATAAATCTGCAGGAGTTCTCCACATCCTCACGGCGGGAAACCTTGAGTTGGGGCTGTTCGGATGCATATATGCGCAGGATATTTATCAGCCCGGCAAATGCCTTGTGAAAATCATCCCGCGTTGCGGATATATATTTCAGGTACCCGCCTTTATGCATACGTTGAGTCCAGAGCTCATAAACCCCCTCTTCCGACTCTGTGATTCTTTCAAGAACATCCTCTACCATATCTTCACATCGAGTAGTGCCTGACCTGGAGCAAGATAGTTCCCGGGTGTTGTGTCCGAATTCACCATAATCTGTTCGTCCGTTATGCAAATCAACGATCTTTTTTACCATTTACACGTATACGGAAATCATTTCGGGTATGTCAATGCCAAAGTAACGGCATATCATTACCTGCACGGTTCCATGCAGGTTTTCGGGTATACGCAACTACCCATTCTCGTCACACAGCAATGATACCGTATTTCCGTGGTTGATTTATTCCTGTAACGCTTTTATACATACAGCACACATTGCCGCTGTACGCTGCACACGAAACTCATGCGGCTATAACACTTGGATTTATGGAATGGATGATATGGAAAAATCAGGCAAACAACGTATGATGAACAAAGTACTCACATCGAGGCACCAGGGTAAACGGGCCCTTTGAGAGATAACGAGGACAACCATGACCATCACGCAGGCCAAGTGGCTGACAGCCCTGATATATATGACAAGTATTCTCCTGGGGAATCTCTTTGTAATCTGGTTCGGCCTCGTCAAATTTCTCGGGATCACCTTTCCGGCCGGAGCCGTCTGGATCGGCCTGACCTTTTCAGCACGGGATTTTGTACAGCGCTTCTGGGGTCACAAGGTCTGGTACTTCATGCTCTTCTCCACCGCAATCACCGTTATGCTGAGCTGGCAGGTGGCCCTGGCCTCTGCAACGGCTTTTCTGGGTTCCGAGGCAGTGGACTGGCTGATATTTACCCTGATGAAAAACCGGTCCATGAAAGCCAGGCTGGTGGTCTCGAATACCTTTTCCTGCCCGCTCGACAGCCTGTTGTTCGTGACCATTGCCTTCGGTTTCAACTGGCCCGCTATCTGGGGGCAGGCTCTGGTCAAGTATATCTCGGGCTATCTGGCATGGCCCACGATCGAAGCCAGCGAACGTTTTTACCGCAAGGTTACCCCGCTCCCGCCTGTGGGCATGGAACAACACTAGCCGAGAAGAGTGCTCTCATCAGTTCATTCTTCTTCTGCCCGGGATTGTGAGGTACCCTGCCCGTCCTGCCTTCCTTTCCTTCCGTCTTGTGCGATCCGGTCTTTTCGAAGCCTAAGGCCAAAAGCGAAGCAAGCGTGTCAGTCGAAGAATAAATGCATTCATATCAGACACCTCAAGTCTTTTTTTCCTTTCTCCATCCAGTCATTCATGGTATTTTTGTGTCATGCATAAAAACTACTACGAGATTCTCGGCATCCAGGAAAACGCATCCCTGCAGGAGATCAAGCAGGCCTACAAAAAGCTCGCAAAGAAATTTCATCCCGATGTGAATACCGAAGATCCGTCGGCAACCGAACGGTTCAAAGAGATCGGCCTGGCATACGAAACCCTGTGCGATCCGCACAAACGGGCTGAATTCGCCTTTGCCTCGGCACATGACAACATCCCGGATGAATACCTCAAAGAGTATTATTTGCGGATGATGATGCAGGCTGCCTCGAGAAGAGGACGAGGACGACGGGGCTGCTGTCCCTTCCGCTTCAGGTAAGACAGGCTTCTTCGCGTGAATTCCGGAGTCTTTTCCTCAATCTGTCGGATGGACGAGGATCATCCCCAATTGAATATCATCTTGACACAAACTTTACCGGAATATCTAAGTCAGCATCATTGCCAGTCAGGGCTCATGCTTCCACCGGTATCTTTCCGGTAGGGCATCCAGGACAGTCCGTAGACCTTCATACGTATGCCGGACTTTTTCGGGAATACCCGGATCTCTTCCAGTTCATCCCCTGCAGGATCGTAGGATGTTTCGAGTTTGTCGATATCTTCGGCAAGCCTCACTTCCAGTTCTTCAAGCTGGGTCCGGACCGCCTGGGCCCGTTGTTGTGCTCTTGCAACATCCATCCCTTCCTTGCCCATGCGACTTGCGCTTTTCATAGCCGTTCCCATCCTGGATGCGGATGTCGCACTAACTGCCTTTCGAGAGAGAAACGCGCTCAAGATCGCCGTGCCGAAAGAAATAGCTGCTTGCAGCTTATTGGATTTTGACTGTTCCTGCTCGCGGTCAATGGCCTGTTCGGCGATGAGCAGACGAT
>CAYRCP010000254.1:0-3590 GCA_964422755.1 uncultured Bacteriovoracaceae bacterium
TTACCAATACTCCAGTTCTTTATTCATTAACTCCAGTACTCCAACGAGCTTGTTTGTGCTTACTTGATATGCCCGTCGAGCCATTCATGAAGATCATTGAGTACAATGGCCCTGTCGACGGGAAGTTCGTTGTAGACCTCGTGCTTCAGGCCTTCGTAGCGCTTTATGGTCTTGTCCGCAGCCCCGATGAGATCGTACAATCTCTCCTGTCCTGAAAAAGAGGTATCGATGGATCCATACTGGATAAGGGTGGGGATTTTGATCTTTTCTGCATTGTCTGCGCCGATTGTGGTGTACGTGTTCATCTGTTCTGCGAGTCTGGGAGTTATTACGTCATAAACAAGCGGATCATTTTTATATGCCTCTACCGTCTCGGAGTCTCTTGAAATGAACTCGGGGGGAAGCGGTGATTTGACAGGAATGCCCGGTAATACCTTCGAGAGAATTTTTGTTAAAAAAACAAGGAATGAGCTTATCTCTGTCCCCGGACCCGATCCGGTACCTGAAAGGACAAGGCCTTTGGCGTCATCGGGGAACTGTTCCACAAAATTCATGGCAATGAGGCTGCCCATGGAATGGCCGAGGATAAAATAAGGGACCTGGGGGAATTTCCTTTTGATCACTTCGCCCTGAAACAGCTTTTCATCGTCGAGGAATTCCTGAAAACTGTTCACATGTCCGCGTTTCCCGTCACTCCTGCCATGGCCTCTGTGATCAGTGCCGAATAGGGCATAGCCGGCCGGGACGAGTTCATTGACGACATTTAGATACCTCTCGATATGCTCAGCATAGCCGTGGATGATATGTAAGGCAGCCTTGGGCGTCCCTTCTGGGAGCCATGCCTTCCAGAAGAGAGAAAGCCCGTCACCACTCGTGAGTTTTCCATCCAATGTATCCATCAATAAACCTCCTTTTCATGATAAATCATATACAATGAATTTAGATAATGTCATAAACCTCCCGGCAGGACAACCGGATATTGTCACTACTGCTGCGCTTAATAAATCTCCGTATCGGGGGAAGGGACAAGGCATGTTATGCGTTCAACCTGTCTTTTCGTTTCGCTGAGACGAGAAGCGTTGGTTGGATTTCCCCGCAGCTTTTCGAAGATCCCGCTGGTTTTTGTTGCGCCCGTGTAAAAATAATCCAAGGCGTGCTACTGCGTTTATCCCATTGATCTTTCAGATTATTTTCAGCGATGCCTGGCAGGGCTTCGGACCGGCTGAAGAGTCGGAATATGAGAGGAGTATTCCCCTAAAGGAGCTTTTCAGGGTAGGTAATGGAGAAAGGTGTATGATAATGAGCACATTGAAAAAGCACCCCTGCGATGTTTTGTTGACAGGCAGGACTATAGAGGATATAAGAATGAATGCTCATTCATAAAAAGAGAGTAAGATAATTCAGATAAGGAGGGTAATATGGCAAGTCTATGGGTAGACGAACGGGACATGAGGTTCTTAATTCACGAAGTTTTCAAAGTTGGGGAACTCCTTGGAAAAGCGCCTTTTGAAGATCATGATGCAGACATGATAAACATGGTTCTTACCGAGGCTGCAAAGCTTACTGAGAATGAAATCGCACCAACATTTCCTGACGAAGTTCAGGGCAAACCAGTCGGGGTTGTATTCGAAGACGGCAAGGTAACCGCACCGGAAGCATACCACAGATTATGGCAGATCTACTGCGAGGGTGGATGGATGACCACTTCGGAGAGCTATGATGTCGGTGGTCAGGGACTCCCCTTTGTTGTGACAGCCGCTTGTGCAAATATGTTCCTGTCCGGCAATCAGGCATTCCTGATGTATCCTGGTCTTACCCATGGTGCTGCACGTCTCATGGAAGACTTCTTCCATCATGAATACAGAGATATTCTCCTTGAGAAGATGTACACAGGGCAGTGGGCAGGTACCATGTGTCTGACCGAGCCGGGCGCAGGGTCGGATGTCGGTGCTTTAAAAACAACCGCAAAGAGAAATGATGACGGCACCTATTTAATTTCCGGAACCAAGTGCTTCATCTCTTCAGGTGACCACGATCTGACCGAAAACATTATCCACCCGGTTCTCGCGAGAATCGAGGGAGATCCTGCAGGAACAAAAGGGATCTCGATCTTCATGGTTCCCAAGGTCCTGTTCAATGCAGACGGATCCCTTGGCGAGCCCAATGACATGGCGACCGGTAATATCGAGCACAAGATGGGTATCCACGGCAATGCCACCTGTACGCTCAACTTTGGTGAGAACGGCAAGTGCATCGGCTATCTCATGGGTGAAGAGCGCGAAGGCATGAAGATCATGTTCGAGATGATGAACGAAGAGCGCCAGGGCGTTGGCATGATGGGTGTCGGTCTTGCCGGTGCAGCTTATCAGCATGCACTGGATTACGCAAAAGACAGGCTTCAGGGCGCGAATATCATGCAGATGGGTGACCCCAATGCACCGCAGGCCCCGATCATTCAGCACCCGGATGTCAGAAGGATGCTGCTCAGGATGAAGTCCATCACAGAGGGCATCAGGGCACTGACCTATTATGTATATTACTGCATGGACAAGAGAAAAGCGGCAATAGGTAATGATGATGAGACGTTCAAGTGGCAGGGCATGATTGAGGTCCTCACACCGCTGGTCAAGTCTTACAGCACTGACATGGGTGACGAGGTAACCAAACTGGCGATCCAGACCTACGGCGGCTACGGCTATTGCAGAGAGTATCCGGTCGAGCAGATGGCCCGTGATAACAAGATCAACACCATCTACGAAGGTACCAACGGCATTCAGGCCCTTGACCTCCTTGGCAGAAAACTTGGTGCAAAGAAGGGTATGTATTTCATGAATCTCCTCGGAGAGACCCAGGCAGAGGTCGCCAAGGCCAAAGAGAACGATAACCTCAAAGAAGAGGCTGCTATCGTTGAGACCGCACTGAACAAGTGTGCCGAGACAGCCATGACCTTCAGCTCTCTCATCAAGAAAAATCCGTTCATTCCGCTTATCGGTGCATACGACTATCTCAACTGCCTGTCCGAGGCACTGGTTGGATGGTTCCATATCTGGATGGCAAACGTTGCTTCCGATAATCTCGCCGGTGATCTGATTGACAAGGAAAAGGCATTCTATACCGGCAAGGTCGAGGGTGCAAAGTTCTTCATCAACAGGACCACTTCTCTCGTTCCTTCAAAACTGGAAATGCTGGTCAAAGACGAGGTCAGCGCTATGAGAATTCCTGACGATGCATTCCTGGTCTAAGAACACTATTCAATTCTGAACAGAAGCGGGGAGCGAATCGTTCCCCGCTTTTTTTTGTTCACAATGGCGTGGATGAATAGAGATCTAAAGTAGTGGAGTGCTGGTAAAAAAGGTAACTACTCACGTAGTCAGGCTGAAGCTGTTTAGGCTTAAGGCTGTTAGGATCGAGGATCACGGCCAATTCCTTCATTCTATCTCCCACCTTTTATTTTTTTATCTTTTACTAACAGTCTAATAGTACCCCAAGGGCATTTCTTTCAGGGCATCTTCAGCCTCCCAGTCTGTATTCTGATTTTTTTCCAGTACTCCAATACTCCAGTACTCCATAAATCCAACCACGTACCCTGT
>CAYRCP010000255.1:0-3587 GCA_964422755.1 uncultured Bacteriovoracaceae bacterium
GAGGTGCTGCCCTATGGCGAGAAGGGAGAACTGGTCTTTACCACGATTACCAAAGAGGCATTTCCGCTGATCAGGTATCGGACAAAAGACATCTCACGGCTCATGCCGGAGATCTGCAAGTGTGGAAGAACCTTTGTGCGGATGGAGCGCGTCAGCGGCCGGAGCGACGACATGCTCATTATCAGGGGCGTCAATGTGTTCCCGTCTCAGATAGAGAGTGTTCTTATGGACATTGAAGGTCTTAAACCTCACTATCAGCTCATCGTGGACCGGGAAGGCTCCATGGATACCTTGGAAGTCCGGGTGGAGGTGAGCGAAAAGGTGTTCTCTGACGAGATCAGACAGTTGCAGAAACTGGAAAAACGCATTACAAAGGATATCAAGGACTACCTTGGGGTAACTACCAAGGTGAAGCTTGTGGAGCCCAAAAGCCTGGAGCGGTTTGAGGGCAAGGCCCAGCGTGTAGTTGACAAGAGAGAGATATAAGGAGACCATATATGAAGTTGGAACAAATATCGATCTTTCTGGAGAATAAACCAGGCGGACTTTCCAGTGTCACCAAGGCTCTTCGCGATGCCGGCATCAATATTCGTGCCTTGTCTCTGGCCGATACATCGGATTTTGGTATCCTGCGTTTGATCGTCAATGATGTAGCCAAGGCAAAAGAGGTACTCAATGCCAATGGTTTTGCCGTGGGCAGGACCAATGTCGTTGCAGTGGAGGTGCCTGACAAGCCGGGTGGTCTGCACAGTATCCTTGATGCCCTTACCGTAGAAGGGGTCAATGTGGAATATATGTATGCCTTTGTAGAGCGAAGCGGAGAAAATGCGGTGATTATCTTCCGGTTCGATTCTACGGACAGCGCCATAGAGATCCTGCAGGATAAAGGGTTTCATGTGCTGCCTGGTGATAAGGTCTACGGTATCTGAACCGGGAGAAGATACCCGCCAGGAGAGATATCTTCGGGTGCGGCCCTGAGATATGTGACCGGTTCACCGGTGAGGGCTGCACAATGAAAAAGGGATAGCTGCTTAAGGTAAAGCAGCGTGTGAAAGGATGATGCCGTGGCAAGGATAATCAAGGAGACGGTTGCCGATACCGTGGGCAGAGAGGCCGGCCTGGCCATTACCGGACGGTTGTTTCTGGTGGCGGGTGTCGCCCTGATGCTGGCAAGCATGGCTGCTATGATCATCCGCGGCGAATTTTTCTGGCCGGCCTATGGTGCCGTGTGCATGGTCCTGGGTATCGTCTTCTTCATCATTTTTTCTGCGCTCAGCGAGATCATTGCCTTGCTCAAAAGATTGTGCGGGCTTCCCTGCGGTACACGAATTTCGGGGACCTCTAAGGGAACGATTTTTCTCTGTTCCGAATGCGGGTCCATGACCTGGGCCGACTCTTTGAAATGCAACAAGTGCGGTGCCGAGTTCGACGAATCAGATGAGGCAGTGCTCACCGGCACGGATGATACGGTATGACTGCCGGTGTCTGGTATAGATGAGATAGTGATGGTATGGCATCAAGGGTGCCAAACCACAGGAGTTGGCTATACCTGCCCGGGGGTGGCCGGGAAAGGTGCAATTGATCAGGAGTAGATTCCATGGATGCACCTGTTTTCACTTTCAGCTGCGCTGGAAAAGAAGGCCGTGCATAACATTGTCCAGCGGTATGGATTCAGGGCCTGATCCTGGATGCATATCATTGATACATACGTATTTTTTTATAAAGGAGGAAGATACATGAAAAAAGCCATGAGCGTAATTCTCTGTGGGGTATGTGTACTGTTTTTCTGCAGTTCCTGCAGTAAAACAGCGGAAGACAAGGCAGCATCGGAAAAAGAGGCAGCAAAAACCGCTGCACCCATAGAATTGTCGTACAGCATCTTCTTCCCGCCGAACCATGCTCAGTGCAAGGCAGGCATAGCATGGGCCCAAGAGATCGAGAAACGCACGAACGGCGCGGTGAAGATCAATATATTCCCCGGAGGCACCCTGACAAATGCTAAAGAATGCTATGACGGTGTGGTAAGCGGCATATCCGATCTTGGCATGTCTGTTTTTGCCTATAACCGGGGCCGTTTCCCGGTCATGGAGGCCATGGATCTCCCCCTGGGCTATCCCAATGGCAAGGCTGCCACAAAGATAGTGAATGAGTATTATGCACAGTTAATGCCCAAGGAACTCGATGATGTCCATGCGCTGTATTTCCATGCACACGGTCCGGGTCTGCTGCATACCAAGAAGCCGGTTGCTACGATTGAGGATCTCAGGGGCATGAAGATCAGGTCCACCGGGCTGTCAGCCAAGATTGTCGAGGCTCTTGGCGGTGTTCCTGTAGCAATGCCTCAGGGCGGTACCTATGAAGCCCTTCAAAAAGGAGTGGTGGAAGGGACCTTCGGCCCGATCGAAACACTCAAAGGCTGGAAGCAGGCAGAGGTTGTGGACTATACGACCAATTGCCAGGTGGTGGGGTATACCACCGCCATGTTTGTGGTTATGAACAAACAGAAGTGGGAAGCGCTTCCCGCAGACATACAGAAAATTATCACGGCTGTCAGCGAAGAATGGGTAACCATCCAGGGCAATGTCTGGGACGAGGCAGACAGCGATGGGCTCGCATACACAAAGGAACTCGGAAACAGCATTATAGAGCTGTCGGAAGAAGAAGGAATGAAATGGAAAAATGCGGTTGAAACCGTCATTAATGATTATGTTGATGCTGCAAAAGACAAAGGTGTCGACGGCGAGAAGTCTGTTGCACTCTTGAGGGAATTGTTGGGCAAGTACTCTCAGTAAGAGTTTTATTGCCTTGAATACGTGACGCCCCAAGGGTGCGAACCCCTGGGGCTCTTTACCTGAACTGTTGGTGATAGTGGATGTTATCATTTTTACGGATAGAACGATTTGTTGCGCGCATTGCTGATTGGGTGAACTGGATTGCTGCTGCAGCAGTGGTCTTTATGATGCTGATCACCACTGCGGATGTTGTGCTGAGGGTGTTCAGACACCCCATACCCGGGACATACGAGATCGTGAGCTTTACCGGGGCGGTGGTGGTTGCATTTTCACTGCCGTACACCTCCATCCAGAAGGGACACATTGCCGTTGAGTTTCTCGTACAGCGTCTCCCCTGGCTGGTCAGGGTGATTATCAATATCATCAATGCCCTGGTATCCCTGGTGCTCTTTGGCGTCATAGCATGGCAGTGTGCAAAATATGGCCATGCCTTGAGGATGACCGGCGAGGTCTCGGCAACGCTGCAGATGCCCACCTATCCGTTCTTATACGGCATATCTTTTGGGTGTGTTATCCTGTGCGTGGTCCTTTTCATTGAGTTTCTCAGGCAGTTAAGGGGGGCCGAGATCGAATGAGCCCTACAACGATCGGTATTATCGGAATCGCAGGGCTGTTTATCCTGATATTTTCCAGGATGCCCGTGGGTTTTGTCATGGCCCTGACCGGATTTGTCGGGTTCGGCTCTATCGTCTCTTTTGATGCCTCCCTAAACCTCCTGGCCAAGGATGTCTTTTCCGTGTTCGGCTCCTATAGTCTTACCGTGATACCGCTGTTTGTCTTCATGGGGCAGCTGGC
>CAYRCP010000256.1:0-3579 GCA_964422755.1 uncultured Bacteriovoracaceae bacterium
GAACACAGGGAAGAAAATCAAGCACCTTCACCTTGAGGTCCTGCGGTTCCAGATACGTGTTGCCGTTCACTTCATATGCCATTGCAATCCTCCAAAAAATATCTGCCCATGGTTTTATCTCTTCACCACGATCGAATCAATGCATTTATTCATCCGGGCGCAAAGAATCCTTATTTATCAGGCAACCCATGCAGCAAAATACTCATGGGATAATAATTTCTTTCATTCCGCTGCCGGGAAAAACCTGCACGACACCTTTTTCACCTTTCCTTCACATGAGCATGAGTAATGGAAGACCCCCCTGATATTGCGTTATCTATGTCCTTATTTTTTTGATAATAACAGAAAGTTGTGTTAAAGATCATGTATATATCAGAGGGCTTATGCGTATACATAAGTATTTTTGTATACAAGTTCACGGGAGACAAAGGTCGCGAAGCATAGGGAAGCTCTGCAACACATTCAGTGGTATTGAGTCATTGTGGGCCAAAGCACAAAGACTGGCAGTTAAAAAGTCTTCAGCATTGAAAAGGAGAATTACATGAACGTGAATAGGGCATTTGTTGTAACACTGATCGGGATAATCGTTATGATGATGGGCTGCACGGGCAGCAAATACAGCGATCTGATGGAGGTCAACATCAAGTTCGTCAGCGCCATGGAGGACTATATCGCGGCAACAGGAAAGGCAACCTCTGCCAAGGATGTGGCCAAGGCCGTTAATGACTATGCAGACAAGGTGGAGGAACTTGCCCCGCAGATTAAAGAGATGCAGGGGAAATATCCTGAGTTGAATACTTCAGCCGAAGTCCCCGAAGAACTCAAAGCCCTTGAGAAGAAGTCACAGAAGCTGGGAGAACAGGTGGCTGCAAGTTACATGAACATGATGAAATACATGATGGATCCTGGAGTACAGAAGGCCCAGGAACGTCTGAGCAAGGCCATGATGAGTATGCAGTAAGGGATATAAACGTCAAGAAACCACCCCGTAGAACGCTATGGGTGGTTTCTTGAATCCAGCATCCTCAATGAAAACAAAAACACCTCTTTGTTTCTTTCTTAGTAACTATTCAGGTAGGTATGTGCCCTGAAAAAAATGCCCTTGGGGAGCTGAAGACTGTTAGAGAACTCTTGAATATTGAACGTTTTGTAGCCATGTTTGATGCGAGGATGTGCTGTTTCTTTACCAAAATGCGGGGGACGTGCTTTTCGGGTTCCTTCAGCCTTCAGCCTAAACAGCTTCAGCCTGACTACGTGAGTTGTTACCTTTCTTATTCCATTACACTTAAAGCCCGCTACAATCCCAGGAGAGGTGTCTTCATCCAGAAAACCACCGGAAGCACAAGGAAGAGAAAGATCAAGGTGTTGCAGACAAACAGGGATGAGGACAACTCTGCATCGAGATCAAAGAGCACGGATGTGACAACCGAATACACGGCTGCAGGCATAAAGGACTCCAGCAGGATCACGGCCTTCAGGTTCCCTTCCAGGTGCATGATCTCGACGATAATGAATGCCACCACAGGAACTATCAGGAACTTTATCCCGGCAAGGCTCAGATGCGCCCGGTACGTCGTGCGCATATCGGTGAAATTGAAATTGCACCCCAGAGAAAGGTATCCTATCCCGATGGATATCAGCAGCAGGATATCGATGGGAAAATACACATCCGGGCGCTGAATGTGCAGCGCATGCAGTCCCAGCGCGATCATGATGGCATATATGGGCATATTCTGACGATTGATGATAAACTCTTTCATAAATTTGAGGCTGTACGTACTTTGCGAAGATACCTTCTGCGCATAGGGAAAGAGCAGAAAAAAGACGCAGAACATGAAATAGGCGGTAAAGATAAACGAAATTCCCAGCCCCTCTTCGCCCATCAGCAGGTAGCACAAAAACCCGCCCATGGGGTAGCCCTGGTTGGCGATGGAAGAACTGATGAGAAAACTTGCCCGTGTCCGCGGCGCAAACCCAAGCAAAGGGACAACAAAACGTCCTGCAATCGTGCCGACCAGGACCAGCGCCATCCCTATTATGGGGAGAAAGATGAATTCCCGGGCAAGATTAAGCCCCCATATACTCCACAATATGATCAGGGGTTCTGCCGTCATCAGGTTTATCCTGATAAGACGCTTCGAGAAGCCGGGGGCACCTGGGAGCCTTTTCCTGGCGAGCATCCCCAACGCAAAGGGAACAAAGATCATGATCTGGAAGATGAGAAATTTCATGGATGCTTATCCTTCGTTGCTGCCGTAATAGTTCTACCTGAGGCACAAGCATCGGGCTTATATGGCGCCTCTGATGTCTGCAGGTGTATGGTGAGTCTTCTACAGCCCCACCATCGTAGTTCTCCGATTGCAGGTCAGCTAAACATCAATATCTCTCGGAGGCAATGAAATATTGGGTGCAATGACCGGCAATCCGGCATTTTACCCCTCTCTCACGATATCAGAGCCGGATTCCCAGCGCCTCTGTTATTCCCTAAACAGCCCCAATATCAGAGCGTGTATCGGGTATAGAATGTAAGGTTTTATGTTTTAAGTTTTACGTGTTAGGTTAAAAAATCAGGTCTGTTTTTACCTTACACCTGTAATCCAGATCTGTCCTGCAAATGAAAACTCTGTGCCTTTGTCCCTTTGTTCTCGAACCTCCTTGACTCAAAAGACTGGAAATCATATGAGTGCTTCTAATGTATCATGAAAAAAGAACAAAGGAGGCTACACTATGTCGAAACTTCAATGGAACAATCCACCCGAGATGCAGATAGATACTGATAAAAAGTATACGGTGACAATCGAGACCAACCGGGGAACAATGGAGTTGGAGCTCTATCCCCAGTATGCACCCGAGACGGTCAACAACTTCGTGTTCTTATCCAGGCAGGGCTATTATGACGGCGTGACATTTCACCGGGTAATCAGCGATTTCATGATTCAGGGCGGCGATCCGGAAGGTACCGGCCGTGGCGGCCCCGGCTACAAGTTTGGTGATGAATTTGCTGACAACCCGCTGAAACATGAACGGGGAGTTCTTTCCATGGCAAATGCCGGACCGAATACAAACGGCAGCCAGTTCTTCATCACGCATTCGCCGCAGCCGCACCTGAACGGAAGACATACCGTATTCGGCAAAGTCGTAAGCGGCCTTGATGTCGTAGATGCAATCCGGCAGGGCGATGTAATGAACAAGGTGACGATTACAGAAGAATAACAGATTTTTCCCGGCCTTGAGGATAACGAGGCGATGTTTTATATAAAAACAGGTTATTAGTCTGTAGGTGCCCTGAGTAGTTACAGAGGTATCCGGTTCAGGGGGGCAAAGATCAGTATTTCGCATTGGGGAGTTTGAAAAACAAATCCCTCGGTGAAAACCTGTTTTCACCGAGGGATCTATGTCCCTGCAAAGGCTATTTACCACTTACAGTTCGCCGTTCACCATTCACTGTTCACAGTTTACTGCTCACCATTTTTCGCTCGCCGTTCACAATTTACTGTTAACGTATTCCCTTAAACCCGACCCCTTGGACCATATATCTGCTTTGGTCCCGAGGGTTATCTGCCAAAGGTCGACGCCCCC
>CAYRCP010000257.1:0-3576 GCA_964422755.1 uncultured Bacteriovoracaceae bacterium
TAAATATGTCATTGCTGTTTACACCCCATAAAATCGGAAATCTTGAGATAAAAAACAGATTTGTCAGAGCGCCGGTATATGAGGGGCTTGCGGCGGGAGACGGCTCAATCGGCAATGATATGATCAGATTTCATACGAGACTTGCCAGAGGCGGAGCAGGCCTTATCTGCACCGGATATATGTTTGCCGACCGTCTTGGAAGGGCGCAGAAAAGACAGGCCGGCATCCACAGCGATGATATGATCCCCGGCCTGAAAAAGCTGGCTGATGCAGTTCACAAAGAAGGTGCAAAGATAGCCTTCGAGATTTCGCATGCAGGCCGCCAGACCGAAAAGCACCTGATAGGACAAAACCCTATCGGCCCTTCACGCATACGGAGAGACCCTTCTTTTTTTATAAAACCCGACGAGATGACTGAAGAAAAGATTTGCGAAACTGTCGACGCATTTATTGCAGCGGCGGGCCGCGCCCTCAAAGCAGGTTCTGATGTTGTTTACCTGCACGCCGGAGGCGGCGACCTGCTCAATCAGTTTTTAAGCCCGTTTTTCAATGTGAGAAAAGACAAATGGGGCGGCTCTCCTGAAAACAGGTTCAGAATTGTGCGAGAGATTATTACCGGAATAAAAACCAGAGTTTCAGCTGATATTCCGATCCTGGTGAAGATGAACTCTCAGGATTTAAAACCCCGGAAAGGCATAACAACTCAACTTGCCGTAACATATGCAGCCTGGCTCGATGAACTCGGCGTCAATGGATTAGAGCTTACCACCGGCGTCAAATTTTACAATCATATGAATTGCTGGCGTGGGGATGTTCCGGTAAAAGAGATTGTCAAAGCCCTTCCCCTGTGGAAAAAACCCGTGGGCTGGATGCTGATGAAAAATCTTCAGGGAAAGCACGACCTCATCGAAGGCTGGATTCTCGAAGACCTGAAAGCAGCCAGGAAGGTTTCAGGCAATATGGCACTTTTTATCGTGGGCGGCATGAGAAAAACAGCCCACATGACCGAGATTCTTGAAAAAGGTTATGCCGATTTCATATGCCTTGCCCGTCCCCTTCTCCGGGAACCCTCTTTTGTAAAAAATGTAAGGGAAGGCAAAACTCAAGAATCTTTGTGCATCTCATGCAACAGATGCATTGGAGGTGTCATGAACCAACTCCCTACAGCCTGCTACCGCAACGGACTGCCGTAGCAGCAACCGTCGGAACCAACCTCCTTGAAATATGGACATTTAAGGAGTCCCATCAGTCGCTGAGCATGCGTGACTGGATACGCGCACATTCAAAACCCTGCCAAATTTTGGTTTGAACGGAAAAAAGGCCCGCGCAAAAGTGCGGGCCTTTTCACTATGCAGCTTAAAGCTTGTCCTGGTATGCTCCTGCCGAGTAGGTCATCTCGTAGCTGTGCGAGTAGATTTCGATAAGGTTCCCGAAGGGGTCTTCGCAATACACCATGCGGTAGGGCTTCTCCCCGGGGTAATATTCTCGCACCGGCATTCTCTGCTTGCCGCCATTTTTTACGATCCGGGCAGCAAGGCCCTCTACATCCGGGTCCTGTACAGAAAAGTGAAAAACCCCGGTTTTCCAGTATTCAAAGTTGTTTTCCCGCTGCTGCGCGTTGTTAAATTCGAAGATCTCGACACCGATCCTGTCACCCGTGGACATGTGGGCGATGCGAAAACTTCCCCAGCCTTCACCGAACACGTCGTTGCACATCACGCCAATGGCAGAATCGTCGGCAACGATCGTTGTGGGCGGCATGATAACGTACCAGCCCAATACATTGGTGTAGAACTCTACTGCCTGCTCCAGGTTTGTCACGGACAATCCTATGTGTGAAAAGCTTCGTGGGTATGTCATTTTTATGCTCCATTTTGTTATTTGTTGGCGCGGCCATGAAAATGGTAGTAGTACGGTTTGAATTAACCGCACAAGAAGGCACTTTTTTGTTCGACACGAACCAATTGGTTCGAATTGCGGGCACGCGTGGGGTTACCGGGGCAAATTTTTTTTGAAAAGGAAGCGGAAATGATCGAATGGAAAGGCAGACAATATCATTGCCCGGTAGAAATCGTGATGGATGTGCTCAGCGGCAAATGGAAATGTCTCATGCTGTGGCACCTGCATGACGGGACGAAGCGCTACAAGGAGCTGGAACGGATCGTGCCGGGTGTCAGCCAGAAGATGCTGACCCAGCAACTCAAGGAACTGGAACGCGACGGTTTGCTCACCAGGACCGTTTTTCCCGAAGTACCGCCCCGCGTCGAATACACAATGACCGAGCTGGGCCTCAGCGCGTTCCCGATCCTGGAGATGATGCACCTGTGGGGGGTCAGCCGTCTCGGCCTGGACGAGCAGCCCGAATAGCCGGTGATGCGCCAGACCCTGAGAAGAAACGATCTCAGCAGCCTACCCGGCATGGCCGGCTGGCCACAACAAAGGATGAAAAGGTGCCCGAAATGTTTCCACTGGATACTGGATTCTATTTACATGCCTATCTCACATTCACGGACATCCCCTACGTGACCAGTTTCATCATGACAGATACATACGTGATCTTTTATAAAAAAGCGTTTTTTTTATCACCCATTTCAATTAAGTTGCATTAACTCCTATGAAGAAAACTATTGAATTACTGGCACCAGGTGGGGATATTGATTCCATTAAAGCTGCAATTATTGCAGGGGCGGATGCTGTATACTGCGGTCTGAATAAATTTAATGCAAGAAACCGGGCAACAAATATACCTCTTGAAGAGTTACCCTCGATTGTACATCTTGCTCATAAACATAACTGCAAGGTCTTTCTCACCCTCAATATCCTTATTGCAGAAACTGAATTTCCCTACCTTGTAAGCATACTCAACAAGCTCGTCAATACCAGGATCGATGGCGTAATTGTCCAGGATCTCGGATTGTTTTATCTGTTATCCAATCATTTTAAAGGATTGAAGATTCATGCATCCACTCAGCTCAATACTCATAATGAAGGTCAGATACATTTTTTGAGTAAACTGCGTGCTAGCCGGGTTACCCTGTCAAGAGAGCTGAATATTTATGAGATAAAAGCCTTAACGCTGATTGGACAACAACATAATATCGCAACCGAGATCTTTGTCCACGGTTCCTACTGCATCTCTTTTTCCGGCATTTGTTATTTAAGTTCCGTTCTGAAAGGCAGGTCGGGAAATCGCGGCAAGTGCAGTCAACCCTGCAGGGATAGGTATCTCTCTACCCGGCAGGGTAAACATTACCCCCTTAACCTCAAAGACAACTCTGCATATTTTGATCTCAGGGAAATAGCCGATGCAGGGGTTGCCTCCATAAAGATTGAGGGAAGAATAAAGAAGTTTGATTACGTATATACGGTGGTAAATTGCTGGAAAAAACAACTCAGGAGTTTTTATCAGCAAAACACACTCAGTAATGAGGGTAGTGATCTTTATAAGGTGTTTAACCGGGATTTTTCAAATTCCTATTTGAAGGGAGATATCAATAAAGATATGTTTATTGATAATCCCCGGGATAATTCCATTCAGCATCTTTCCGACATCAATACGTATTCTACGAATGAAAA
>CAYRCP010000258.1:0-3571 GCA_964422755.1 uncultured Bacteriovoracaceae bacterium
TCTGCAGAGTTGGTCGCATAAATCGGTACATTTACCGCGCCGATGGAAAGGATTGCCAGATCGGTAACCCACCATTCATACCGGTTGGGAGAGAAAACAGAGACCTTATCTCCTGGCTGGACACCCCGGGAAAGAAGGAAATAACCGAGACTTCGCACCATCTCGTTCATTTCATTCCATGAGATGTCCGTATAGACACCTTCTTTGTTTTTGTAGGCAACAACAGCCTTGTCTCCAAACTTCTCTACGTTGTTTTGAAATACTGCAGGAACAGATGTTTCCTCAAACTTTGCCATGAACCTCCTCCTTCAATTATGGATTATGTGATAAATGAGAGATAAATAATTCAACTGTGCTATATCATAGAAAATATATAGAAATTAATCAATCATTATTTATAGAATATTTAAAGCTTTTCTTGTACTTGAGAGGCAATTCAATATATTATATAAGTCTTGTTTTAGCTTGTTACACAAAGGAGCTTTTTTACGTGAAGATAACCGATTCGGAAGTTTCCCATGTTGCACGGCTTGCAAGGCTTAAACTCGATACTGATGAGAGGACACGGTTTCAAAAGGATCTGAATTCCATCCTTGAATATATGGACATGCTCGGGGAAATTGATACCAAAGATATCAACCCGACCATTCACCCTACAACGCTCATGAACGTAACGCGAGCCGATATCACCAGAGAATCTCAGGAGAGAACGGCAGCCCTTGCCAATGCTCCGAGGCATAAAGACTGGTCTATTGTTGTGCCAAAGGTCATCGAGTAAGGCTATGATATGCTGAAAACTGCCCGACAATACAGATGTTCTAATCTTCGTCCCACGGAAGTGGTGCAAGGGCTCGTCGATAAGATACGGGGTGATACCCTTAATGCCTATATCACGCTGGACGAAGCCGGTGCTCTAAGGGATGCAATCAAAGCGGAAACCGCACTGAAAAACGGCAGTGACGACACTCTTACCGGTATTCCTCTCGCCGTAAAGGACAATATCTGCACCAGGGGCATACCGACCACCTGTGCATCGAATATTCTGGCGAATTTCGTACCGACCTACGATGCGACCGTGGTGGCCAGGCTCAAAAACCGCGGAGCCATCATCATCGGCAAGACAAATCTTGACGAATTCGCCATGGGGTCCACCACGACAACCAGCAATATCGGACCGACAAAGAATCCATGGGATGAAACAAGGACGCCCGGCGGTTCCAGCGGAGGGTCTGCAGCGGCAGTTGCCGCCGGGCTGTGCGCAGGGGCGCTCGGGTCGGATACCGGCGGGTCCATACGGCAACCTGCCAGTTTCTGCGGTATTACCGGCCTGAAGCCAACGTATGGATCCGTTTCCCGGTATGGTCTCGTGGCCTTTGCATCATCCCTGGACCAGATCGGTCCCATGGGCCGCTCTGCTCGGGATGTGGCAGTATTGTACGATGCCATCAAAGGCCATGACCCCTTGGACTCCACCAGCGTTCCTAGGGGATATCCTTCAACGGAGCTGGTAAGTCTCGACATGCGCGGTGTTCGCATCGGCGTGCCTGAAGAGTTTTTTGCCGAGGGGCTCTCGCCTGAGGTTGAAAAGGCTGTACGCTCGGGGATCTCGACGTTTGAAGCACTTGGCGCAAAAGTTGTTCCCCTCAGTCTGCCCGCTGTCAGGTATGGGGTTGCCGTCTACTATATCATCGCCACGGCAGAAGCCAGCTCGAATCTGGCACGCTATGACGGGGTGCGCTACGGTGTTCGCAAAGACGGGGCAGGAGACCTGATGGACATGTACATGGAGACCCGGGCTCAGGGATTCGGCCCGGAGGTCAAACGCAGGATCATGCTTGGTACCTACGCGCTTTCGGCAGGATACTATGATGCATACTATAAAAAGGCCTCACAGGTGAGGGCCCTGATATCTCAGGATTTCGAGGCTGCATTCAAGGACTGCGACCTGATCGCAGGGCCTACAGCACCGGTGAGTGCTTTTGGCCTGGGTGAAATGATGGATGATCCCCTGAGCATCTATCTGCTCGATATCTATACCATACCCGCCAACCTGGCCGGGCTGCCGGCGTTAAGTCTTCCCTGCGGATTTGCCGGAGACGGCATGCCCATCGGTCTGCAGTTAATGGCACCCCATTTCCGGGAAGACATTCTTTTAGGTGCAGGCATGGCTTTTCAGGACCACACACAATATCATGAGGAAATACCTTGAAAGAATACGACATTGTCATAGGGCTTGAGGTGCATGCTCAGCAGCTCACAAACACGAAGATATTCTGCAGCTGCTCAACGACGGCCGGTCTTCCCCCAAACACCAATACCTGTCCTGTCTGCATGGGAATGCCCGGGATATTGCCGGTGCTCAACAAGAAAGTGGTGGATTTCGGGATAAAACTCGGACTCGCCACAAACTGCAGTATCTCCCGCAGGAATATCTTTGCCCGCAAAAATTATTTTTATCCGGATCTGCCCAAGGGATACCAGATCACGCAGTATGATAATCCGCTTTGCGAGCACGGTTTTATCGAGATCGAGGTGGACGGCAGGGTAAAAAAGATCGGGATCACCAGGATCCATATGGAAGAAGATGCCGGAAAGAACATCCACGACGAACATGAGCCGTTGAGCTATGTGGATTTCAACAGGGCAGGGGTCCCCCTGCTGGAGATCGTCTCAGAACCGGATATGAACAGTACAGCCGAGGCAGTGGCATACCTCAAGGAACTGCGGCAGATCCTCATGTTCCTCGATATCTGTGATGGAAACATGGAAGAGGGCTCCTTCAGGTGCGATGCCAATGTTTCCGTAAAGCCTGCCGGATCGGAACAACTCGGCATACGTACGGAACTCAAGAATATGAATTCCTTCAAAAATGTTCAAAAAGCCCTGGAGTTTGAGATCAAGCGTCACATCGATATTGTAGAATCCGGAGGCAACGTTCACCAGGATACAATGCTGTGGGACGCCACGACGAACAGTACCTGTTCCATGCGGTCCAAGGAAGAAAGCCACGATTATCGCTATTTTCCTGAACCTGACCTGTTACCTCTTGTCGTTGACGATATCTGGATAGAAGAGGTCCGTTCCCACCTGCCGGAGCTGCCGTCTGCAAAGAGAAAACGTTTTCAGCGGGAATTCGGCCTGCCTGCATACGATGCCGATGTGCTGACCCAGTCGAAGCCCCTGGCTGAGTATTTTGAAAGATGTACCCGGCTCCTGGATTCTCCCAAAGAGATCAGCAACTGGATCATGACAGAAGTACTCAGGGTGCTCAATGAAAAGGGGATCGATATCTCCTCTATCAAGGTCACCCCTGAGATGCTCACGGATATGCTTTCTCTCATCAAAAAAGGCACTATCTCCATAAGCATGGCCAAAGATGTTTTCTCAGAGATGGCCGAGACCGGCAGGGACTCTACTGAGATCGTGAAATCAAGAGGGCTTGAGCAGGTCAGCGATGAAGATGATCTCATGGAAATGGTGGTCGATATCGTGAAGAACAACCCATCAGAAGTGGAAAAGTACCGACAGGGCAAGACTCAGCTCCTTGGTTTCTTCGTCGGTCAGCTCATGA
>CAYRCP010000259.1:0-3558 GCA_964422755.1 uncultured Bacteriovoracaceae bacterium
CATAGTACAGCTCGAGCGTATCGCCCTGATGCATCTGCGCTGTTGCACGTCTGAGACGTATACGTTTGCCCCGTCCCCTGCAGACCCACACTGCGCCCTTGTTCATGGCATCCTTTATTTTGCCCTTGGACATACCGGTATGTGCCGCAAGGATATCACTGGCACCTGATGCATCCTCGGAACTCACCGTCACCTTAAAAGAAGCCTTGTTCATCTTACCCGTCCAGCTATACGTTTCCTTCCCTCATCACCAGGCCAGGGGATATGCAGCCAGGGCAGAGGGTTAAAAGATAATACCTACAGAAGCGCCCTGATCTCTTTCCCGTCAATCTTTTCTTTCTCCAGCAGCAGCCGGGCGCCCCGGATAAGCACATCCTTCTTTTCATTCAGGATACCCAGGGCTTCTTTATATTGCGCCTGTATGATCTCCCGGACCTCATCGTCTATGGCCCTGGCCGTGTCGTCACTGTAGTCATTGGGTTTCCCGACTCCGGCTTCTAAAAACTGAGGGCCCTTGTCATGAGAAAGATACACCTGTCCGAGCTTTTCGCTCATGCCGTATTCCTTTACCATGCTCTTTGCAATATCCGTTGCCCTGGACAGATCATTATGGGCACCGGTGGAGATATCGCCAAAGATGATCTCCTCTGCTGCGCGTCCGCCCAAAAATGTGGAAATCTTGTTCAAAAGCTCGGTCTTGCTCATGAGAAAACGGTCCTGTGTGGGCACCTGCATGGTGTATCCCAGGGCCGCAATCCCTCGCGGGATGATGGATATCTTCTGCACCGGGTCGGTTCCGGGGAGTGACATGGCAACCAGTGCGTGACCCATCTCGTGGTGGGCCACAACCTCCCGCTCTTTGTCGTTAATGAGGCGGTTCTTCTTCTCGAGCCCTGCGATAATACGCTCCACTCCCTCCTCAAATTCTGCCATGGAAACCTCTTTTTTCCCGGACCTGACCGCCAGCAGTGCAGCCTCGTTCACGAGGTTTGCCAGATCTGCCCCCACCATGCCCGGGGTCATACCGGCGATCTTCTCCACATCGAGATCTTCCGACGCCTTTATGTTCTTGAGATGAACCTGCAGGATAGCCTCCCGTCCGGTCTTGTCGGGACGGTCAACGAGCACATGGCGGTCAAACCTCCCTGGCCGCAGGAGCGCCGGGTCGAGGATTTCCGGACGGTTCGTCGCTGCCATGAGGATTACACCTACTTTAGCATCAAACCCGTCCATCTCCACAAGAAGCTGATTCAGGGTCTGCTCCCGCTCATCATGGCCGCCCATGCCGCCCATTCCGCGGGCCTTTCCCAATGCATCCAGCTCATCGATAAAGATGATGCACGGCGCCTTTTGTTTTGCCTGGACAAAAAGATCACGAACCCGGGCAGCACCCAGGCCCACAAACATCTCAACGAATTCCGACCCGCTCATGGAGAAAAACGGCACCTTGCTCTCTCCGGCCACGGCCTTTGCCAGAAGTGTTTTCCCCGTACCCGGAGGCCCCACAAGCAGAATTCCCTTGGGGATTTTTCCGCCCAGCTCGTTGAATTTATCAGGGGTTTTCAGGAAATCTATGACTTCGACCAGTTCCTGCCTTGCCTCATCGACCCCGGCGACATCGTCAAAGGTGACATTGAGTTCATTTTCCATGTAGATCTTTGCCTTGTTCTTGCCCAAGGACATGAAACCGGGCTGCTGACCCGACATGCGCCGCATAAACAGATACCAGATGCCGACAAACAGAAATATCGGGAAAATCCATGAGAGCAGATCCCGGATAAAGGTCGACTCAATCTCCCCCTTGAAGGTGACCGGGTATTGTTCCAGCATATTCGACAGCTCCGGATCGACCCTGACGGTCTTGAAGCCCTGCTCCTTGCCTCCCTCCTCGATCAGCTTACCCTGGATCTGGTTAGCGGTGACGGCTATTTCCTTTACCTTGCCGTCTTTCAGCAGATCGAGAAACTCACTGTAGGGAACCGTCTTCACCACAAACATGTGGGCAATGTAGTTCTGCATCAGCAGGACAATCCAGATACCGACAAGTATATACCAGATGGAAAACTTATGTTGTTTTTCCATGAGTGTTCCTCCTTGTTACCCTGTGACTATATTTTGCGCGTTATGTAACAATATACACACATGTCAGATACGTATCAATGAGTCCGTCTTCCCAACCACGATATCTGAGCGTCTTTGAATGTAATCATTATACCTGTAGAGGGCAGTTGGTCGATCAGTTTTTCCGATGAATCACTTTACCTGGTACCGGACTCTAAAACCTAAGAACAAGGAGGAAACAACATGTTTATAAAAATAGTTGGATCGATGCTGTTTGTCCTGGTTTTCTTCCTGGCGGGTACAGGATTTTCCTCGGAAACCAAACTGGAAAAGGCCACATTTGCCGGCGGATGCTTCTGGTGCATGGAATCCCCGTTTGAAAAGCTCGACGGGGTGACCGAAGTGATATCCGGCTACACAGGAGGTCATAAAGTAAACCCCACCTATGAAGAGGTCTCTGCCGGAGGTACGGGTCATGTCGAGGCTGTGCAGATACTCTACAATCCATCGCTGGTCAGCTATGAGAAACTGCTGGAGGTATTCTGGCAGCAGATCGATCCCACGGATGACGGCGGACAGTTCGTGGATCGTGGTTCGCAGTACAATTCGGCCGTATTCTACCATAACGACGAGCAGAAACGCCTTGCCGGGATATCAAAGCAGAACCTGGCAAGCTCTGGAATATACGACAAACCCATCGTGACCGAGATCCGTGAAGCCTCGACCTTTTACAAGGCAGAGGAATATCATCAGGACTACTACAAGAACAATCCCATCAGGTACAAATACTACCGGCATAATTCCGGCAGGGACAAGTACCTCAAGGGAATATGGGAAAACAAGGTATTCCCTGCAGCAGCGGCCCCTGAACAGAGTAATGTGTATACAAAACCGTCTCAGGAAGAACTGAGGTCCAGGCTCACCGACCTTCAATGGGAAGTGACCCAGGAAGAAGGCACCGAGAAAGCCTTTGACAATGAATACTGGGATAACAAGGCTGAAGGGATTTACGTGGATATCGTATCGGGTGAACCTCTTTTCATCTCTACCGACAAGTTTAAATCCGGAACCGGCTGGCCGAGTTTCACCCGGCCGCTTGAACCGGACAACATTGTGGAAAAATCCGACAACAGCTTCTTCATGAAACGCACCGAGGTAAGGAGTAAATTCGCAGATTCACACCTTGGACACGTATTTCCTGATGGCCCTGAACCGACCGGCCTGCGCTACTGCATCAACTCTGCAGCGCTTCGCTTCATAGCAAAAGAGGACCTTGAGCGTCAGGGGTATGAAAAATACCTGAAGTATTTCAAGTAAAGAGATACAAGATTATTCCCTGTAAGGATACCTGTTCGCCTGAAGGGAGGATTATGATACTCCCTTCAGGTGGAACAGAAAAGATAGCCCTTCGATATTCTGAAACAATTTTGTTCCACTCTCTCCTTTTCGGCCAAATTTGATCCGTTATGCCCTGATACCAGCGCCTCCGATTTAAAT
>CAYRCP010000260.1:0-3543 GCA_964422755.1 uncultured Bacteriovoracaceae bacterium
TGTGCGGCACCACGAGAGCAGACAGGGTGAAACCGCCGCCCAGCGGGGTAATCGGGATTCCGGCTTCGCCCGCTTCAACCACAATCCTGTGCACCTCCTCCGTGCTGCCCGGCATTATCACATAATCAACCTGTCGCGGTGGCTGTGCCCCGGAATCCCGCGAATAGAGATAAAGTTCTTCCGGCTCTCTGGAAACAAATTTCTCCCCCACGATCTTGCACAAAGCCCTGTATGTTTCCATAGTCCCTCCCCTGATACTCTGTACTCAAAACAGTTTCACCAGTTCAGACACATCGATGCTCTTTTCATACGTCCGGATTCTGCCGGGCACGAGAAATCTTAACCATCCGGAAAGATCTGCCGGTATACATTCCTCTCCTTGGATGCGGCATCAAACTCCTGGAACCGGCATGAAATATCGAGTCTGGAGAACCGCAAACAGCCGGAAGATATATAATCGAAAAAGATAACATCCTCATGTTGTAAACATGCATAAGCATAAAGAAGACATCATCTTCTTCATAAAAAGAATACCATACGTACAGTTTGGAAGTCATGTGAAAAAATAACCGGTTGGCGAATTGCAAAGAGCAGGGATCGACTCGTTATTGCTGAATAACAGGTCAGATCATTCTCAGCGCAGGTCTTTCCTCTTGATTTAAAACACTCTGGCCCCGGGTTTGCTGTAGACTTCTCTTTTGATCTCAGGGTAGTCTCATCTCCCGGTGATCTCCTGCTTTTTATGTATTCCCCAGGCAATCAGGGGCAGAATGATCAGGTAGTATGGTCCCATGATAAGAAAAATGACCAGTTCGCCAGGCAGGGTGCTGCTGTCAACCGGCCGGCCCCTGAGACGTTGAATGAATGCGTCAACGGTATTGCCGGACAGATTGCCGAAATAGATTACCTGCAGATAGAGCAGGATGTGTTTCGCCATGTCAGGACCATAGTATTCCTGTAACCTCTGCTCTGCCTCCTTGCTCGGTCTTCCACCTGTTTCGCTGTAATGCTGTGCAAAGGCAAGGGCAACTGCTTCTTCTTCGGAAAAGGCCCCCAGTTCCTGAGACAAAAGCTCCTGTAACTCTTTGTCTTCCACTCCGTTTGCGAGTGCCAGCTCGGAGTGCAACCATGAGCAATACTTACAGCCGAGGACACCGATGACCGCCATATTCAGTTTGGCATGCAGGGCCTTTCCGACTTGCCGCCTGCACAACGATGCGATCAGATCAAGGCTGTTGCGGCCCAACAACAGGAAATCACGAAAAAATTCACCCAGCCCATAGACTCTTTTTCTGAAATCATACGCCATAACACATCTCCTTCCCGGCCTGACACCAGGGTCTCAAGATCATTCAATCCCGAGAAACCTGACCTGGTGGATGTCGATGAACCAACATCCACCACCTGTGCCCGGCCAGCTTGAGAGAAACTCAACCATAACCAACAGATACCATCTTACATGCAGGTGATACCGGGGGTCAAACCTGCTCTTGACTCATTGTATGCCAACAAAGCTTTATATCGATTACCGGGGTTTTGTCTACAGCATCGAGCCCTTCAACAAAAAGCGTGGTCCCTTCTATTTTGCTAAGCTGCACATCCTGTATTCCGATTCTCGAGAGCCTGTCCGGGGTTCGTGAGGCAAACACGCCCACCTTTTTTCCGTCCAGCCCTCTGTTGAATACGGATACGACCGGTCTGGACTTGTGCAGATAGTAAACAATGGTAAGGTAGTGCTCCTCTTCGAGCCTGTACATGAATCGTTTCTGGGACGGCAGCAGTTCTATGCGAGACAGATTAGGGTTCTCACCCTTGAGCCCAAAATCTGTTTGGGAACGCTCAAGAGAGTTACGCACCACCCCGATCGGGTATATCTCAAAAGCTTGAGCATCTCCGTAGAGACATGTGGTACATACCCACTCGTCGTCAATCTTGAACAGATGTCCGCTTTCTGTTTCCTTGCCGCAAATGCTACATAGAAGGGTTTCGTCGATCATATCAGATATCTCCTCTACATAGGATGCCTATTCATACATCATTATCTCTACATTTCGTCAAGCCGCCGGGGATATACAAAAAAGAGGGAAACAGCCAGGTCGCGTCTCAGCATTTGACAAAGTTAATCAAGTTAACTGTTGAATGTTGTGACCTGAATCTATTTTTCAAAGATTTAACCCTCAGATCTTTCGATATTCACTCGGACTATAAACGTTATTATTCCTTCTGGTAGTTTCTGACAATCGTACGAACATCGTCCATTGTGAATCCGAAAATCTTTTTTAATCTGCCCAGTCTTTCGAATCTATCTGTGTGAGGAGACAATTTGAGCTCTAGAATTATATGCTCTACGGGGACCCCCGTACTTTGCTCCACATCATTTAATGTCATTGATCCCGACATTTCTATATCTTCGTGTTTCTCTGATAAGGTAACCCCTTTTCCTTTTATGGCAGTCGTTTCCACTGTGCAGAGTAAAGGAGCAATGGCCAGGGCGATAAGACCTGCCAATCCGACAATTCCGAGACCGGCTCGTAATCCTGAACCTTCCCTTGGTCTCCCTTTAATGAATGTTACAATCCAACGCCAATGGAGTATAAGATGTATCGTTAAAACAATGAGAAAAATAATAGAAATCCAGAAATGAATACTCCCCCACTCTTGTCTGTCCAATCCCCGGATAACCTTCCAGCGACCACTTCCCGGAGGTAAAACATAACGCATCAATATGCCGGTACTGGTCAACAGAACAATCCCCAAAAATGCTATTGTATCAATAATAAAGTTCTTTTCAGGCCGTTTCATAAAAACCATATATCATATACTGTTTTGACTATCCATTTTGAATAAACATAACGTAGAGAGACTGGGATCAAATCGTTGTTATTGATTAATTTTGGTGTTTATAGCACTAGCATCAGATATAAAACAGGAATAGTAATGGATAAAGATTTGACCCTCAGTTTCCCACTATCGATTTGTAAAATTATTTGATAAAATATCAGTAAAATCAAATTACTAATGTCTTCTTGATAAATCATTAAATACATGATAAATGTCACAACGATAAAAACCATAAGTTCAAGCAGAAGAAAGATGGCTACACGAATAGAGCGGATGGTATATTGTGGCAGAGATTGTCGCACGTGGTTTAGGTACCGCTTTTAAAACCATCGCCCCGGATTATGAATCAACCCGAGATCCGGATCGTTATCCAAGGTAAAAGCCAACTCTTCAAGGATGTTCATTGAAGTACATGGAGAGTCTGGAAAACAGGCCAGAGGGTCAATGCAGATTTTTGTGTAAATGTACAGGCAGGTAATTTTGCAGCGATGAAGAAAAATACAACAAATGCCTATAAAGAGGTGGTGCCGAGAGTGCAATCTTGAAATAGAGCAGAGCAAAGGGGGCATGATGCAGATAACAATTGATGGAAAGGTATTAGAGTACAATGAAGGTCAAACCATTTATGAGGTAGCAAAAGAAAACAACATCTACATACCTGTTCTTTGTCACCGTGAAGGTGTGAAACCGGTCGGTGCGTGC
>CAYRCP010000261.1:0-3537 GCA_964422755.1 uncultured Bacteriovoracaceae bacterium
CTCCGTTTGTCGCTACCTCATCAGGGATCTTGATCTGCTCATGGATATCCATGACGTTGTGAAAAACCTTAGCAGCACTGTGCGCGGCCAATCTGAAAAGGCTCCGCTTCAATATCGCTTTGGGACCGCCCCCATAGATCAGGGCCTCATATGCTATGATCCTGCTGATATCGAGCACCTTTTCCAGCCACTCCCGTTTTACGGGCAGATCATCAAATACGTCCCCAAAATCGCTGTGGGAGAACAGGTCATCGAACACCTCTTCGCGCGTAAAATGTCCCTGCCGGTTCCGGTCATACTTCTGGCGCTTTGCGGGATCGATCAGCACCCCGTATGCCTCGGTGATCTCCTTGAAATGCTCTTCGGAGCCTGGCTCATCCATGCTCACATCAGGATGAAACTTCAACGCAAGACGTCTGTACGCCTTTTTAATTTCCACGGACGTGGCGTCACGGGAGAGCTCGAGTGTCTGGTAATAGTCCCTGGACATGCACTGAAGTATAGATCAAATCTTACGGATATGACAAGGCCCCTATCGGTAAGAGAAGATAAAGACCTCTTCGGGGAGCTGAACCGCAGTGAGGCATCCTCCGTAAACAGCCCCGGTATCAATGCCTATCTTGTCCGGCTTGATCAGAGGCCGGGCAAAGGGGGTGTGTCCGAATATCACCTTTTTCTCCAGCCCGGTTGGTGAGAAGATAAACTCGTCCCTGATCCAGATCAGATCACGCCTTTCCTGCAGGTGCATGGCGAGCTCGGGTTTAACCCCTGCATGCACGTACACATACTCCTGATCTTCATAGTACCATTTCAGTCCGGCATAGAAATCCCTGTGGGTTTCAGGCAGGGCACGGGCGACCTGTACATGGGAGGAAAAAGGCTCAGGGTAAACATATGAATCTATGGTCTTGAGTCCCCCATTGGCAAAAAACATGGTTTTGTTCGTACCGTATTCGAGAAATTCAAGAAACATGTCTTCATGGTTTCCCCGCAGGAAGATGCAGGCTACCCTGGTCGAGAGCTCTATCAGATAATCAATAACCCTTATCGTATTGGCACTTCTGTCAATATAATCACCGAGAAAAATAATGAGATCATCCTGCCCGGGATTTATCTTCGTTATGAGATCTTCTAATTTTTCAAGACAGCCGTGAATATCTCCAATGGCAAATGTTCTCTTCATGATCACTCTTTTTAAAAAAATGCACGTATCCGGGCTCTGCTCAGAGGCGCTATACCCCTCTCTTGAGCTTTATGGTCTCGATTCTCAGCTGAGGGATTTTTTCCTTGGCTTTTGCGGATTGAGGATTGATTTTGAGTGCAAGCCGGTATGCATCCAGGGCTGCCTCCAGGTCACCAAGCCTTTCTCTGCCCTGTTTCCCGGCTGCCCGTGTCTCATAGGCATATGCTAAAGTTATGGCGACATCATGCTCTTTCTTTTTCTTGAGATATGCACTGCAGGCATCGATAATCTTGCCATGATCCTTCAGCCCCACCGAAGCGCTGATGAGGCCTTTTTTATATTCCAGCTTATCATCTATGGCAACGAGAGACCGGTACAAGGAATAGGAATCCTTGTATTTGCCGAGTTTTTGAGAAAGGTAGGCTGCCTTGCGCAGAGAATCCTTATCTCCCTTCTTTATCTTCAATACCTGCTGATAGGTCTTCAACGCATCCTTGGTTTTTCCCGCCTTCTCATAGGCTGTCCCGAGATTGTAGCGCAGCAGCGCATCTTTCGGCGAGAGTTCCACTGCCTTTTTATAGTAGGTGATCTGGGCAGCGGTATCCTCTAGCTTTCCCGAGATCATACCCAGCTGGGCATATGCATTTTTATCCTTGGGATAATAGTTCACATACCGTTTCAAGACGGTTTGTGCGTCTTTATACTTGTTGTGCTTCAAGGCATCTTCAATAACCGGGATAAGGATCTCCTTATCTTTGGCCGTTCCCGCAGCAGCCTTGTAGATCGCCAGAGCTTCCTTTGTTTTGCCCGCCTGTTCATAGGTCTTTGCGAGATCGACAATGATTGAATCATTGCCTTTGTCGAGTTCCAGTGCCTTGTTCAGGTACTTGACGCGTTTTTCAAAGTCTCCAAGCTGCCCGGTGATATAGGCCATCCGCCTGTAGGTAACAGCTGTCGCCCTCCCCGCATCGATGATCCCCTGGTTCATTGCCAACGCTTCTTTCATCAACCCGAGTTTGATATAGTAATTCGAGAGTCTGGCACGGGAATTCATATCATCCGGATCTGCGTCCACAACCCCCCGGTAAATGCTCGCCAACGTTTCATAATCGCCCTTTTTCGAGAGCAGCTGATCAAGAGACCCCAGAAAATCGCGATCCTTCGGAAACGCGGCGTGAGCATTCTTTAAAATAGCGATCTTATCGTCTGTATGTTCTGCCTCGTTAATCCGCTGGGTAAAATCTTCCCGGGTCAGCTCAATCTCCAGAGGTATTTTTGCAATGTTGTGTTCAATATAGAAAATATCGATGGGCATGGACCTGATACCTGCACCGATGAGTTGTTTTCTGATCTCAGAGGCGTAAATCGGTTCGTGCAGATCGTTGGCCTTGCCGAACCCGGCAACATCAGCGGTCAGGTATGAATCGAAGAACGTATTTGCGTTCACCTTTGTGATGATAATGGTTTCACTGCCTGATATCTTTAAAGACTCTCCCGCCTTGACACTCAGCACCTGCCCATCCACATTCATCTCCAACGAGATGAAACGGGGAGGTTCTCTGAAGATAAACGATATGGTGGCTTCCCGAAGAAGTCCGATCTTTCCACCGAGCGGCACGCTCAAAAAGAACAGAAATGCTATTACAATAACAAGCATTATCACTAAAACGGCGTTTCCATTTTTTCCCATACGGGCCTCTTCTATACACTGATATTGCCTGGGTTATTACCAAGGAATCAGACCCTTGTCCATTCCCTTTTCAAAGCCTTGATAACCGGAGGTCTTCCTTCGAACCCTTGACCCCGGGGCCTGGCGGCTTATTATTATCGCAAGAAGCTTCTCGAATCGGCCCATCAACGAGTATCTTTATTATGTATTGTTTTTCTGTAAAGGAGGTTATTCATGAACAACGGCTTGAGCCTTGTGGAATTGCTCGTCTCCATGACCATTGCATCCGTTCTCATACTCGCTCTTTTCTCTCTGAACCTGTTATGTGCCGGCACCTATACAGGAGTGCGTGACAGCTGGTACTGTATGCAGTCACTGAGAAACGCGCTTTTGCAGCTGGACATGGATCTGACGCAATGCGCCTGCCTCATGCCGCAGGATCTCAAGATTGCCCTGGCAGACAATCAGCTGTTTATTGCAGGGGTCCCTGTCACATCAAGCCACAGCGGCTTATCTCTTCCCCTTACCTATGCCCCGCCGCTGTATTCCATCGTACGATCGAGAGGTGATCGCAGTATAGTTCTCGATACCATCGATATCGATGCAGACACCGTTCCCGACTACTGGGCCGATCTCGGAATCATTACCGACAGCGGTCCGTATGTCATCTCGCACACCTATTCGC
>CAYRCP010000262.1:0-3533 GCA_964422755.1 uncultured Bacteriovoracaceae bacterium
ATGGCCGCGAGGATTTTGGGAGCGATTCTGGGTTGGAGAAAGGTGAATGCTTCGAGGTCTGCCTGCCCGGAAGACCTCAGCAGGCCGCTTGTGTCCGTCTTGAGTCCGTAGAACAGAGCTGTTGCCAGTGCCTTGTCCATTTGAAGGTCCAGTTCACGAAAATATTCGGTCAGGATAGTAGATGTGCTTCCGTATTCGGTCCTGACATCATAAAACGGGCATGTGCGCGTAATGTTTTTCAGGGGATGGTGGTCGATGACCACATGCGGCAGGATTGCGTCGGGCAGGGAATTGTTGCCGGTCCTCGGCTGGCTGTCCACCAGGCAGATCACGGAGAAGCTTTTGAAATCGATATCATTGACATGGGTCATTTCGATTTTCAGCCGTTTGATAAACTGGCGGTTTTCCGCACGTCCTATCGTGCCGCCATAGCAGATGACAACCCTGCCCCGGTGTTTCTGATGCAGTATACTCTTCAATGCAGCAGCCGATGCAATGGTATCCGGATCGGGATTGTTGTGGCACATCACAAGGATGCATTGTTTATGGCCCAGGTAAGAAAGGAGCTTCTGGGCCGGATTATCCATGCCATGCTCCAGTGGGCCAGGGTTCTTCGTATATCGGTGATACAGCAGTGTGATCCTTGCGAATGTCTGATGGTACTGTCCGGTATTCCGGGTGGTTGACTGCCCGTAAAGATATAATCATTCTCCTCCCACGTGTATAATTGTTGCATGCAGAATCCATGTGTATCCGTAATGAGAAATGATCCAAGTATACTATATAAAAATAATACTCTTTGATAGAGAAGTAAATATGCTTGGTGAATCGTTATAAGGAGTATTGAATTGTCTCATAATTCTGCTATCTTATTACAAGGAGACCGAATTCATGAAGAGATTTCTAAAAAAACAATCAGAAAAGGCAGGTCTGCCGGCAGGGACGCTGGTACATATCGGGGAGAAGAAGGTCGAGACGGCAAAGATCACGATCATTGATTTCGACCGGGAGAACTTCCGGGAACTCGTGGCGGGAACAGTGGACGAATGCTTCCCCTTCAAGGATAGTCCCACCATAACCTGGATAAACATAGACGGTCTCCACGAGACGGATGTTATCGACAAGATCGGCAGACATTTCGGCCTTCATCCCCTTTTGCTGGAGGATATTCTCAATACCGGCGGCAGGCCCAAGATCGAAGATTTTGGTGAATATGTCTTTGTTGTCCTGAAGATGCTCTACCAGGAGGACAATGGCGGCGAGATTCTCTCCGAGCAGATCAGTCTGTTATTCGGCGAGAACTATGTAATTTCTTTTCAGGAAAGCATCGGCGACGTGTTCGGTTCCATCAGGGAGCGGATCAGAAAGGGCAAGGGACGCGTCAGAAAGGAAAGAGCTGATTACCTTGCCTATCTCATTATTGATTCCATTGTTGATAATTACTTCAATGTGCTCGAGGATATTGCAGATTATATCGAGGATACCGAAGAGGTGCTTCTGGAAAAACCCAATTCCGAAACGCTGCAGACCATCCATGGACTGAAAAACGATGCACTTTTTCTGAGAAAATCCATATGGCCTCTGCGGGAGATCATCAATGTTCTGGAGCGGGGGGAGTCTCCCCTTATACAGGAGACCACGAGGATCTATTTCAGGGATATCTATGATCATACGGTCCAGATCATGGATACGCTGGATACCTTCAGAGACATGATCGCGGGCATGCTGGATACGTATCTGTCCAGCATGAGCAACCGCATGAACGAGGTCATGAAGGTGCTCACCATATTCGCGTCCATATTTATTCCGCTTACCTTCATGGCCGGTGTGTACGGGATGAACTTTGAATATATGCCAGAACTCAAGTGGCCGTGGGGATATCCTGTGCTGTGGGTGCTTATGCTTACCGTGGGCATCACCATGGTGGTGATGTTCAAGCGGAAAAAATGGTTCTGAGCTTTGCGTGGGGGTGGGTGGTTTGAATGGAGGTCGGAGAAGGATTATCTTTTATAGTGATGTTGTTGCGGGTGCGTATGTGGTCATCTTGACGGGGGGGAAGTGACTTTAGAATCGATCATATCGATTATAAACAAGATCTTGAATACCCGACTGTTCACCATAACACAGACAGAGGTAACCCTGTCGGTGCTCATGGTATTCTTTGCCCTGTTCTTTGCCGTACTTTTCTTTTCACGCCTCATCGCACGCAAGTTGGTTCAGAAGATACTCTCCCGGGCACATATCGACGAAGGACTGCAGTATACGTTTCAGAGGATTACCGAGTATACGCTGATCCTGATCGGGGCAATTATTGTCTTTCAGTTTGTCGGCATCAACTTAAGCGGTCTGGCGGTCATATTCGGGTTGTTGTCCGTTGGCATCGGCTTCGGTCTGCAGAATATCACCTCCAATTTCATTTCAGGCCTCATTCTCCTGCTCGAAAGACCCATCAAGATTGGGGATCGTGTCCGGGTTGGCGATATCGAAGGCGATGTGCTGGAGATCAATATCCGCTCCACCACGGTGCGGTCTCTGGAGAATATTTCCATTATCGTTCCGAATTCCGAGTTCATCACCTCCCAGGTAGTCAATCTCTCGCACGGCGACCTGAGGTTGCGTCTCGATATTGATGTGGGGGTGTCTTACGATTCGGATCTTGATACTGTTCTGCGAGCTCTTTATGAGGTGGCGCAGGAAAATCCGGAGGTTCTCGGTACTCCGGAGCCGCTGGTGCATCTGGCGGAGTTTGCCGATTCCGCCTGGAGCATGAGGCTCAGGGTGTGGATTTCAAATCCCAAGCGTCATCAGGGTGTACGCTCGGATATCAATTGTGCGATTGTGCGGAAGTTCCAGAAAACCGGTGTCGTGATCGCATATCCGCAGCGGGATCTGCATCTGTGTTCTTCCGTGCCGCTGCCCCTTGTTATTCAGGGGGCTGCAGCCGAGGATCAATAAGGATTTCACGGGAAAGTCCGGCTTGATTACCTGCCGGTTATTTTGTAATGATCTTGCAACAGATACATGAAGAAACCCAGAGGAGGTCTCTACCTTGAATGAATTGTTTTCAGGCTGGTTCCATACGTTGCAGATTCCCCTGATCTTGACAGGGATTGTGGCCGCTGCCCTGGTGGGGCATTTTTTTCTTATCAAGATCGTGGAGCGTATTACCAGAGAGATCCCGGTTCTTTTCGAAAGTACCCTGATAAAGAGGTGCAAAGAGCCCCTGCGGTGGATCATCATCCTTATTGTTCTCATGGCTGTCCTGCCTGTGCTGAAGATCCCGCCGGACACCTATGGCTCCATCATGAGAATACTCTCTTCTGCCTTTATTGCAGTCATTGCCTGGCTGTTTATCAGAATGGTCTTTGTGGTCCAGGACAACATACTGAGTAAATATGATATCGCGGCAAAGGACAATCTGCAGGCGCGCAAGATCCACACACAGGTGCAGTTTCTCGGGAGGCTGGCAAATATCATTATCGCCCTTGTTGCCCTGGCAATTATTCTCATGCGGTTCGAGCGGGTTCAGGAGT
>CAYRCP010000263.1:0-3516 GCA_964422755.1 uncultured Bacteriovoracaceae bacterium
TGGCGCTCAGCGCCTCATCACGTATATTCATCCTCATGGTCGTGGGAGTATTCTCCTCCGACGTGAACATGCGTGTGGATATGCGGCACAGTGTGTTCGGCCTTGTTCATGCGTCCGTCTGCAAAGGTATAGAAAATATTCACTATCTTGGACATAAAGTCCATCTCGTGGGAGGTGATGATAAAGCTCAGATCGAGTCCGGACAGGATACCCATGAGACGGTCCTTTGTCTCGTGATCGAGGCCTGCTGTGGGTTCATCGAGAATCAGCACTTCCGGGTCCATGGCCAGCACACTCGCCAGCGCCACCAGTTTTTTCTCCCCATGAGACAGCTTATGGCTTATCCTGCTTCCAAAGTCCGGGATACCGAGAGTGTTGAGGGTTCTGGCCGCAATATCCCGGGCCTCTGACGGTGTCCTGCCCAGATTCAGCGGCCCGAATGCCACGTCTTCCATCACCGTGGGACAGAAAAGCTGGTCTTCGGAGTTTTGGAATACATATCCTATCCTCTTGCGTACACCGATAAAGTCCTTTTCGGTGTGTATTGGACGACCGAAGATAGTGATGCTGCCGGACTTCAGACCGATGAGCCCCATAATCAGATGGAACAGCGTGGTCTTTCCGGAACCATTGGGACCGATGAGGCCGATCCTGTCGCCTCTGTTCACCACGAGGTTTATCCTGTCCAGAACAATGTTCCCATCAGGATATGCAAAGCTTACATCGTCTATCTCAATAATCTTTTCATGTATCGGCATATACGATCCCTGCAAGAATCAGACATAGCATGCCCAGGCTGAGAATATCCAGCCACGATATGTTATTCTCCTCCAGATGAGGGAACCTGCCGCTGAATCCCCTGCAGAGCATGGCCGATCGTACCCGTTGGGCCCGTTCAAAGCTGTTCACCAGGAGCATTCCCACCAGATAGGCATAGCTCCTGTAGGTGCGCACGTTTGATGCCGGCTGGAAGCACCGCACCTTCATGGCATTAACGAGCCTGGTATATTCGCTGTGGATATCGCCCACGTAACGATAGGTCAGGAAAAACAGATACGTCATCTTGTCGGGCACCCTCAGTGCGGTCATGGCGTGAGTCATGGATATAATGGTGGTTGATGCCATAAAGGCTACCAGGGCAAGCATAATGACATTGGATCGCAGGGTAAGGATCACCATATAGTCTATTCCCTGCCTTGTAACGGTTAACGTGCCGATCTCCAGGATGTGTTCCCCCGGAATACCCCAGGGAATGAAAAGCCACAGAAAGGCGATGAAGAGATTAAAGGCAAACATGCGGCGAAAAAGGACCATGGGCGGAATTCGAGAGAGAATGACAAATATCACCGACAATCCAAGACAGAGCAACAATGCATCCTTTGTCACAAGCAGGGCACACACCACGGAAAATATGATAACGCCCAACAGTCTGGTACGCGGATCCAGGCGGTACAAGACAGAACTGCCCGTGGTTGCCTGGTCAATATTCATCAGCTATCCATTCTGCGCCGCGCTTTGAAGTACATGAAAAGGCCCATGATACCGGCAATATATCCGATACCGCCGATGATATCGGGTAAAGAAGGCTTATCCTGGTTCACAAGAGCCACCTCCCGGATAAGCGGGGTGAGTTTCTTGTCCAGCTCTTCGGAGACAATAGCTCGTATCCGGTCTTCACCCGGTACAGCCACGTCGATATTTTTGTCCCGTCCGGCATTCTCAGGGAGACCGCCCGACAGGGGAGTCTTTGATCCGTCAGGCCCTGCAGCATCTGCGTTTGCTTTAACTCTACATTCAGCACGATGCCCCATGGACCCGGTGAGCACTATCCTGACCTCAGGGACATCCGGCATGGGAAATGAAAAGACCCCTTCCTTGTCTGTCTTCCCTTCCAGAAGCTTGCTGCCATCTTCCCCGAACACCTCCACCAGTGAATTCTGTGTCTTCTTCCCGTCTGCAAAGTACCCTTCCAGGTAAACACGGTTTCCTTCCTGATAGGCAAAGACCATTACCTTGTGGGCGTATGCCGGGGAACCGAGTATGACCCACGCCAACACAAACAGAAATGACCATGCACAGGTCGACAACCGTAGTCTCTTACTCATGCACCCACCTCTATCATTTCAGGCTTGACCTTTTTAAGAAATATCAGCGTAAAAGCCGTAATAATCCCTTCGATCACCATAACAGGAACATGGGCAGCAAGTACCACCTCAACTGTCACGAGAAAGGCCTTCTGGGTAAGCAACAGGGTGAGGGCAACGGCTGCAATGCTGAGGATAATAGAGACAAAACCACAGGCAAACCCCGCAAAGGCCACCTTCTTCACATCTTCCGACCTCACCATGCCCCGAAACAAATAGTAACAGATTACCGCGGGAAAGGCCATGTTCACGGTATTTACCCCCAGCGAGGTCAATCCTCCGTACTGAAACAGCACCCCTTGCAGCAGAAGCGCCACCATGATGGCAGGAAACGCCGCCCACCCGAGCAGCAGCCCCATAAGCCCGTTCAGCACGAGGTGCACACTGGTTGGTCCTATGGGCACATGAATGAGGGATGCCACAAAAAAGGCAGAGGAGAGTACCCCCACCTTGGGGATACTCTGTGTGTCCATCTTTTTCATGCCGTAAGCCACACCGGCAACGGCAAGCACCATGCCTGCAGCGAGAACAGGCGGTGAGCAGATCCCTTCGGAGATATGCATGGGCTACTCCATGTCGCGGAATTTCACCCAGATCACGGCGCCAAGTTCAACATCTTTGTCCTTGATCTTCTCTTTTGACGTGTTCAGGGCGGCAAACCCCCACCAACCGGCCTTTGGTGCGGCATAGGTAAAAACTCCGTTGGCATCGGTCATGACAACCTGGGTAATAAAAGTGTCGTCAGGTGCCGTGAATTTCTTGTCCTGGTTGAAGTATTCCACTTCCACCTCGCAGTTCGGCACGGGTTTCCCGTCGAGCTTGACCACACCCTGGAACACGTTGCCTGCATAAAGTCCGAACGGCCTGGAAAGCGGAACGATCTCTGTCTTGAGTCCCAACTCGGCATCCCACCCTTCTTCAAGGCCAAACGCGCTCACAATAACCCGGGTATAGTGGATAATGTAGCAGTCTTCAGCAGGTTCCCAGTAGGGTTTGGGCTCCATGTAGAAACTGTATGTTCCGGGTCGTTTGAAGGTATAGGATGCCTCCCATGCCTTCTGAGAGAGAAACCGCATCTCTTTGAGCTTCCCTGATAGATCAGTCTTCTCCCCACCAGTTATCACGCCGAATTCCGCCGGTTTTTCCAGAGGCATAGCCTGCATCTCAAATGGGTGGGCAAACATCAGCTGTATGGTAATCTCCCGGGAATCACCCTGGGAGACAATATCATCCGATGGTATGACCATGCCGAAGTGTGCATACACACCCGGCACATAGAGCAGCGACAAAACGAATACGATGATTGACATTCTCCTGATCATAAAGCACCTCCATACGATTATATGGCAATAATCTATACCACCGAAGAGAC
>CAYRCP010000264.1:0-3510 GCA_964422755.1 uncultured Bacteriovoracaceae bacterium
ATAAGCAGGGGCCACATAAGTGGCCCGCCCCTGATAAACATCTCTTTCATGTACAGGTCCTCCTGTTGCAGCTACGCTGCCTGCCCGTCACCAGACACGTCTAGAACGTCGCCTTGAGACCACCAAACGCAGAAAACCCTGCCGTGCCATACCCACTGACCTCTTCGTATTCCTCGTCAAAGAGGTTCTCTATCCGGGTGTATATCTGTATATTTCTGGTGATATCATACGAAGCCGCCACATTGACAAGGGTGTACGCATCAAGCTCCACTCTCGAGGATGTGTACGTGGAATAATCCGTTTCGACATCATCCCGTTCGCCCACATAGGTAATGCCCACATTCAGGTTTGCCTTTTCCACAAACCGGTAGTTCGCGTTGAGACCGAATTTATTGTGTGCCCTTCTGAGAAGATCCTCACCAGTGGTTTTGTCCTCGGTGTCCGTATACGTGTAGCTGGTCCTGATCGTCAGTTCTTCTGTGGGCTGTACAGTCGCCACCAGTTCAAAACCGGAGGCCTCTGCTTCAGCGATATTGTTATAGGTAGACGTTGCATAATCATAATCGATGAGGTCATCGAAATCATTGCTGAAATAGGTGACACCTACCACCAGCCTTCCACCCGGCAGTGTCTGTTCCACACCGATGTCCCACCCCGTGCTCTCTTCCGGGTCCAGATTTTCGTCCCCATAGGCAGAGTAGAGCTGGTACAGCGATGGCGCCTTGAAGCCGGTACCATAGGACCCCTTGAACTTTGTCCCGGCCTGCTTGATCACATAGGCGGTTGCAATCCGGTAGGTGACTTCCGAGCCGAAATCGCTGTGATCGTCCAGACGGACGCCCAGGGTGGTAAAGAGGGCGTCCTTCAGTTTGATCTGATCCTGAAGATAGCATCCGGTTGTCCTGGCGGTTTCTTTCTCAAAATTGCTCGAATATGGCCCGTAGAAGCTCTCCGAGTAGTAGTCGCTTTTGGCTTCCTCCTTCTCGGTCTCCACCCCGATGGTCACGGTATTCGTCTCATGGAGATACAGATTGTTCTGCCAGTCGAGTTTCACAATCTTCCCCTCATAGGATTCCTGGCTCAGGTCAACAGGATGATCCACATCCGTATCATTCTCACTGTTTCGTTCGTTATCACTTACGGAAATCCCCAATTTCTGCTCCCATATGTCATCGAGGAGCGACAGCCGCGCCTGCGATCTGAAAAAGAGCTGTTCGGTCTCTGCGGTATAGTTGGGATCGTCGCCACCCACGCCTCCATGGTTGTCCCAGTCGGTCTCGGTATCGATCCATCTCAGGACACAGTCAATATCAAAAATATCGCTCGGCGTAATCCCGAGCCGGGCAGAAATTGAAGTGTTATTGTGCCCGTCATCCTCGTCGTTTCCATCATCGTGGGCAGCAGACGAGAATCCATCCGTTTCCTGGCGTGACAGCCCCAGAGAATAATTGAACATACCGGTACCGCCGTTTATTCCTGCGTTCCCCCGGAATGTTTTGTAAGAACCTGCCTCGGCAGCGATAAACCCGCCAGGCGCGCCCTTGCCTTTCTTCGTGATAATGTTGATGACCCCGCCGATGGCATCAGAACCATACAGTGTGCTCTGCGGCCCGCGGATCACCTCGATGCGTTCGATATTGTCGGTTGTCAGGCTGCTGAAATCATACGAACGGCCTGGTGTGGTGGGATCGTTCATCTCAATGCCGTCTATGAGAATCAGCGTGTGCTCTGATTTCGCGCCGCGCATAAATATCGACGTGGTTCCTCCCGGTCCCTGCTGAACGACATCCAGGCCGGGAACAGACCTCATCACTTCGGTGACCTTGGATTTCTTCTGTTCTTCGATCTGGCTGGCGGTGATCACGGTGACCGAGCTGCCCACTTCGCTGGTGGGCGTCTCGATCCTGGTTGCCGTTACGACGACTTCCTCGATGTGTTCATTGGTGCCCGGTGCTGACGTGCTTTCACCCGCTGCGATACCCGACATAGCGACCATCAGTGTGAAGCACAGGCCTGTGAAGCAGTGTTTCATCCTCATGTTACATTCTCCTTTCTTTCCCTCGAAAGATTCCCAGAATTTTTTGTGCCCTCAGAACAGGTCTCCTGGCTCTCGTTCACCCTACTTGCCGCGCCTTCCCATCATGTCTTTCCTGACAGTGGCCCTGCTGCGGCGTTCGTCCCGATTACAGTCGCGGGGCGGCGGAAGCTTTGCACTCCCTTCCCTTTTTCCGGGGCTTTACCAAATAGTTACTTCCCTGTTTCCTCCTGTTTGGAACTGCATCACCTTGTTGAGCGTTCCTGTTCATAAAAAAATCCCCGGACCTTCCATAAAGGCCCGGGGATGCCGTTTTTCATTCCCGATTCACCAACCCTGCCACCCCCTGTCCACGAGGGGCTACAAAATTTTCTCAACTACGAGCAGGTCTTCCGGCTTCCGGATCATCCTACCTGCTGCCCCTTCCCACTTGTACAAGCAGTGGATTGCTGCAGCGCTCGTCCCCGGTTACGGCGGCGGGACCGCGACGGATTTGCACCGTCTTCCCTATTAAGCCCCATGGGCACCCGTAATTGACACCAGGTTAACTACCGTACCTATCCCGGTGTTACATCATCACTGTTGATGTTTATCCCTCAACAGGGACAACACCCTCATGATTGATGGTATGGTATTGATATATCATCATTACTCGTTGTGTCAATCCGTCTTCGCCTCACTTCTAAGACTTCACCGAAGTTTTACCTGAGAAAGAAGCGTTATTTCGATTCACCATGGCAGGTTTTATGAACAAGGTTAAGGGCTTGCCTGAATTTCATACCATTGATTTATTCCAAATCTGATGTGCCTGCGGGCTAAATTACTGCTGCAGCTGTTCGGGTTTCGTTTTTCTTCTCCTCCTGCTGATCAACCCCGCAGATACCAGCCCGGAACCTATGAGCAAAAGCGTCCCCGGTTCGGGCACAGGAGCCGAATTTGCCTCATCCTGTATAGTATCGAGAATAACCCACATGCCTGTATGATCGCAGAAAAGCCCATATCCCTCCAACAAATTAATCCCCCGGCGTATATCCGGGGCATCTTTCCATAAATCGGCCACACAAAAATGTGCATGGTAGTTCAGGGCTCCATCAGATAGATCCCGGCCGTTCACATCCCGGACCACACCGTTCAGGTTAACATACGGGGTTGCAAACGCACGCGTGGTTGTAAAGAGATCATCATAGAGGCTCTCTGTATCCTCAACGCAGAAAGAGGCCTGACTATCAAAGGGGGCAATCAGTGACGAACATTTCTCTGCCTTTCCCCCGGTATTCCATCCGGCCGGATCACCACATTCAGAACCGCCACGTGCAATACGATGTGCGCCGGCTGAACCAGACAGGAACAACACCAGGGTGACCATAGAGAAAAACATTATATTTGCCCTTTTCATGACAGGTCTCCTCAAAAATAGCGTTACTCATCAATTTGCACTGAACGTGCTATTACATTCCCCAGAAAAAAGGTCAGGC
>CAYRCP010000265.1:0-3503 GCA_964422755.1 uncultured Bacteriovoracaceae bacterium
AAAATACTTCTGAAAACATTCCGGGCACAGGCCGTGGCTGAATACCGCATCGGAGTGTTCTTCCACATACTGTTCCAGCTGGTTCCAGTACCCCTTGTCATCGCGGATTTTTTTACAGCCGGCGCATATCGGGATCAGCCCGGTCAGGGTCTTGATCTTTTCAATGGCTTCTTTCAATTCGACATTGAGCCTCTCGCGCTCTTCTTCAATCTGCTTTCGCTGCGTGATATCGTGCAGGGTTTCGATTGCTGCAACCAGTTCGCCCGAATGGTTGTAGATCGGGGCTGCATCGAACATGACATACCGCCTTTTGCCTCCGGCCTTCGGAAACCACCCTTCGGCATGCAGGCCGTGGGGAAGAAGCACCGATGACCCATGTTCCTGAAAATGATCAGACATCTTGTCCATGTCGCCGGTTATCAGCATGTCGGAGAGACAGGGGCGCTGATGATCGTATACCGGTTTCCAGTGGTCGGTGGTTCCTATCATTTCCCCGGCCTTAAAGCCGGTAAGTTCTTCGCAGGCCCTGTTCCAATGGATCACACGGTGTGTTGTGTCGATGGCATATATCGCCACGGCACAGTGCTCGATCAGGCCCTCATACAATTCGATGAGTTCCCGTGCCGATTCATCACCTCCCTGTGCGGGTGCTGAAGGTTTCAGATAAGAACATACCGTGCGAAGCATCCTGCCCGGCGAATCAAAAATCAGTTGAAGAATGGTTGTTTTTCTAGTCATTTCGCCCCCCTTTCTTCTCGTGCTGCAGCGCCCTGTATATTGATACATTAATGCTATGAAACTGTATGTTCATTCCGTTCTCAGCCATTTGTCTTCTCCCGGACAATGCTTGGGCTCATCTCTTACAAAGTGAGACGACACATGACCGGTTCATGAGAAAAACAGCCGAAAGGAACGGCAACCTTCCTACGCCTTTTTTGTTTTCCCGGCATCGGGAAAATACTTCTGAAAACATTCCGGACACAGGCCGTGGCTGAATACCGCATCGGAGTGTTCTTCCACATACTGTTCCAGCTGGTTCCAGTACCCCTTGTCATCGCGGATTTTTTTACAGCCGGCGCATATCGGGATCAGCCCGGTCAGGGTCTTGATCTTTTCAATGGCTTCTTTCAATTCGACATTGAGCCTCTCGCGCTCTTCTTCAATCTGCTTTCGCTGCGTGATATCGTGCAGGGTTTCGATTGCTGCAACCAGTTCGCCCGAATGGTTGTAGATCGGGGCTGCATCGAATATGATGTAGCGTTTTCTGCCCCCGACGTTCTCGTACCACCCTTCTGCATGCAGGCCGTGGGGAAGGAGCACCGACGGCCCGTATATCGCGTAGTGTTCGGGCATCTTCTCGGCCTCACCCCTTATCAGGATATCGGAAAGGCATGGTCTTTTACTGTCATAAAAGGGTTTCCAGTGGTCTTTTGTTCCAATGATCTCTGCCGCCTTGACGCCGGACAGTTCCTCGCATGCCCTGTTCCAGTGAATTACCTGGTGGTCCGTGTCTATGGCAAAGATCGCCACAGCACAGTTCTGAATCAGGCTCTCATATATCTCGATCTGTAGCTGGGCGGTTTCGCTGGACATCCCTTGAGATGATGAAGATCCTTTGAGATCGAACATCTTTTTCAGCACCTTGCCCCAGTGATTTCGAAAATGCTGGCTTCCCGGTAGAGGCTGCTTCTTCATGCTTTTGTTTCTATCTGCTCGCACTCCCATACTATCTCACCTTATATCCTTTCGTTCCTCCTTATACATATAAGGTCATCCGGTTTGGTTTACGAGTTCTTTTTTTATCCCTCATCCTTTTTTTCCGGCTCCACAAACAGGACAAGCCCTTTCATCCCGACCACTCTTATGGCTTTGCCTTTTTCCAAAGGGCTCTGTGCATCGCTCAGTTCTGCCTGCCACCTCTCCCCTCGAACCTCGACAAACCCCTTTGGGTCAATCCGCTCATGAACGACACCCGGCATCCCCACCATGGGATTCGACTCCTTGTTATGGTCCCAGTCATAGGCATGCCAGACAAAGGGAAACAAAACAAAATCCTTGGCCACCCACAAGGTGCACAGGGTTATGAACAACCACAGAGGAATTTCAACCCATTTGCCCGCGAGAATCAGGATAAGAATAAACGCAAGCGTCTCGAGCCCCTGGATACAGGCATATCTGACGAGAATTTTTCCTGTTACCCCGTGCATGCTCATAGGTCTCTACGTCTTCATCCTTTGCCGGGGCCTCCACCGTCAAGGAGCTCCATCATCCTGCGTTCGTACCACGTCGATGAAAATGCCCCGTAGATAAACCCGTTATGCCCCCCGTAGTCGTGGACCACAAGATCCGTAGTGTCACTGAGCTGGAGACGGTAGAAATCATCAATGGGAATCACCGGGTCATCCCGTGAAATCACGATGGTGAGAGGCACACGAACATCCTTCAAGGAATCGGCTCCGAGCGTGTATCCGTTGAAGTATTCGTCAGAATCCCGGTATGTCCCGTAGCGGGCCACCAGGACATCGGTCATGATCCGGGTTGAGTGAAGCGAGACAATGTCGGAGAAATCGTAGAGGCGTGGATAGAGCTTCTGCTTTATGTCCAGCGACCTTCTCCACTTCTTCATGAAGTACCACCGAAGAAGCGGATTGCCGTCTATCTCATCGGTGGCCTTGCCTGGATCGAGCGCAGGGCTGACGGCCATTACCCCCCTGAGGTTGTTTATGGGCTCATCCGATGCTCTCCTGGCTATGCGCAGGACAAAATTGCCCCCCAGGGAAAATCCGGCGAGGAATACCCCCTTGCCGTCCGAGAGGTTAGATGCCTGTTTAACCGATGCAAAAACCTCATCCAGCAGGGTGCCGTAAAACATCCCCTCGTTCATGTGATGCGTTTCGCCGTGGTCCCTGAGATTCAGGCGGAATACGTCATAACCATGATTGTAAAGAAGTCTTCCGGTATGGAGGATATACGTGGAAGACGAGCTTCCCTCCCATCCGTGGAGCAATATCACGAGCCCCTTTGACTCTCCATGGACCTGGGGAGAAAAAAACCCCTGCAGCCGCACCCCGTCTCCTCCATCGAGGATCATCTCCTGCGAGGCGTCTGACATGGGGTTCCTTCCCAGGGCACGAACCCTGGCGCTGGCCAGAATGGTCTGTGTATACACCCCTCTCAGGCATACGGGTGGTAAAAATGCATTATTCTCTTTCATACAATTCTCTTACACGGCAGTCACTTCTTCAGGGAAGATGAAGCACCGGGCTGCTGTGATGTCAAGGGGAAACCACCCGCAAAGAACACCCGGTTTTTATACCATAAGGTTCAGCGGCTCGATAAATTCCGGGTCCTCTTTCTCCATGATCTCAGCTATGTGCTTGTGCAGCCTGATCTTGTGCTGCCCGAATATATTCCGGCCCTTGGTATAGGTCCTTGCAAATTCCAGGGTTTCTTTCATCAAGGCATCGGCATTGTCACAGGCCTTGACAATGATATGGTGTTCT
>CAYRCP010000266.1:0-3495 GCA_964422755.1 uncultured Bacteriovoracaceae bacterium
GAGTTCTCCCTGCGTGAGTTTCAACTGCTCCAGGGTTTTTCCCAGGGCGTCCTGGAGGGCCTTGTTTTCTTCGTTGAGCTGATCGATGGTGCTTTTCTGTTCAGCGGTTTCCATCCTCAGCTGCTTGAGCTCCGCACACCCCGTCAACGACAGGACAAAAATGACCATCAACCAAACCGGCGTATACCTCATAAGCGCATCCTCCTTTGTCGCTTTTTCCTGCAATGTAATCTTAGTCGGGTTAATTCCTCGCAGCGTGCAGCGGTGTAATTCATGTTTACGGATCAAAGACCCCTCGTTTGCACAGACCAATATGTTCTAGATATAATCCGCGCATACCGTCCAGACAAGGGGTCTCCCTTCGGGAAAATGTCACACCGCTATTTTCTGCGCAGGAGAAGGCCCCGCAGGGGTAGAAAGTTTCAAGCAGACGGTTATTATAATGAAATAGCCGGCAGATGTTGTGATGAGGATGTCGCTCGCTGCGGGGGATTTCATTTATAAGGGTCTTGATCCGTGAGGATTGGTGATACCTCTCGAGCCCTTAAGCCTGCTTCATCCTTCATGCCGCTGCAAAATGCTCTAAGGGGAGGGTGGAATGGAAGAAAGAATCGCCCGGGTTGGCCAGGAACTCTTTGATGCAATTAAGGGGGAAACCGCCGGCATCTTTCACCGGGATTACTGGAACGGCAGGATGATGGAGTGGTGCATGAAGAGCCCTGACTTCAAGCTGAACATGTTCCGGTTTATTGATGTGCTCCCGGTGCTGCAGAGCGACAGACAGATTGCAGAGCATCTTCAGGGGTATCTCTGCGGTGAGGGAGAGGATATCCCCGCGGTGCTGAAATGGGGGATCAGCGCTGCAGGAGCTGCCGGGATTACTGCCTGGATTGCTGCAAAGAGCGTGAAAAAAAATGTGACTTCCATGGCGAAGATGTTCATTCCGGGAACATCCGCGCGGGAAGCTTTTCCGGTATATGCGCAGTTGAGAAAGCAGCGGCTGTGCTTTACCGTTGACATCCTTGGTGAAAAGGTTGTGTGTGAAAAAGAGGCCGGTGAATATGGGAACCGTTACATAGACCTGTTTCACAGCCTCAAGGCCGAAGCCGAAAAATGGGAGGATGACCCGCTTCTTGATTTTGATCACACGGGCCCGATACCCAGGGTCAATGTATCGGTAAAGCCCTCGAGCCTGAGTTCAAAGATGTATTCGCCTGACTTCGAACATTCGGTCAAGGAACTCAAAGAATCCCTGCGCCCGATTTTTCAGGCAGCAAAAGAAACAAAAAGTTTTGTAAACATCGATATGGAAAGCTATGGCCTGAAAGACATCACGCTGCGGGCATTTACCGCGCTCCTTGAGGAGAATGAATTCAGGCAGCAGGCACATGTGGGCATTGTGCTCCAGACATATTTGAAATCCGCTCAGCAAGACATTGATTACCTTACCCAGTGGAGCAGGAAACAGGGCCGGCCCCCGATTACAATCCGCCTGGTCAAGGGTGCATACTGGGACTCGGAAGTCATCACCGCAAAGCAGCAAGGGTGGCCTGTCCCCGTCTTCACCACAAAAGCCCACACCGATGCAAATTTCGAGGCCATCACCAGGCAGATTCTTCAGCGCCATGATCTGTTCGGCCTGGCAATAGCGAGTCACAATATACGAAGCATTGCCAATGCCATTGTCCTGGCCGAAGAGCTGGATATTCCCAGGGGTGCCCTTGAAATACAGATGCTCTACGGAATGGCCGAACCGATAAAAAAGGCGGTGACCGGCATGGGGTACCGGTGTCGTGATTATGCCCCTGTGGGCGAGCTGATTCCCGGCATGGGCTACCTGGTCCGGAGGCTCCTGGAGAATACCTCAAACGAGTCGTTCCTGCGGTTGAAGTTTACCACGGACACGCCTGCAATCGATTTGCTGCAGGCTCCGGGAAAAGTGCCGGAATCCACTGACATGACCGGCACGACATTTCTTCCCCCGGACAAACAGGCCCTTGAGCAGCCGTTTATAAACGTACCCTGGTCTGATTTTATCCTCGAAGAGCCCCGGGCGATGTACGAGAAAGCCCTGAAAAAAGTACAGTCGCACCTGGGCGGGGTGGTAATGCCTCATATCAACGGCAAACGCATCAAAAGGGACAGCAGAGCCGCGTCGGTGAATCCCTGCAGGCCTGATGAGGTTGTTGCGCAGGTATGCTCGGCCACAAAAGCCGATGTTGAAAACGCGCTGGAATCTGCCGCCAACGCAAAGGAGCACTGGGCAAAACTGCCGGTTGAGGAGCGGGCGCTCATGCTTCTTCGCGCAGCTGAACTGTTGAGGAAATACCGGTTCGAGCTGAGTGCCCTGGAGACCATCGAGGTGGCCAAGCCGTGGCGGGAGGCAGATGCCGATATCGCAGAAGCAATAGATTTTTGTGAGTACTATGCCCGCATGGCCGTTGAGCTGTTTTCAGGAAAGACGTTGCCGCATATCCCGGGGGAGGACAACCGGTATTTTTACCGGCCCAAGGGTGTGGGTGTGGTCATTGGCCCGTGGAATTTTCCCATAGCCATACCGGCGGGAATGGTGAGTGCCGCCCTGGTCACCGGCAACCCCGTTGTGTTCAAGCCGGCCAGCCAGTCAGCAAAGCTCGGAGAGCGCATGTACGAGATCTTTATCGAGGCAGGGTGCCCGAAAGACGTGCTCGGGCTTATAACAGGCCCGGGGTCTGTGGTGGGACCCGCGCTGGTGGGATCTGCAAAAACCTCGTTTATTATCTTCACCGGCTCAAGGGATGTGGGAACACAGATTATCGAGAATGCCGCAAAACCCGTGTTCGATATGATTTCTCCCAAACGGGTGGTGGCGGAGATGGGCGGGAAGAATGCCCTGATTGTCGACGAGGATGCCGATGTGGATGAAGCAGTTGCCGGAGCCCTGAAATCCGCCTTCGGCTTTCAGGGGCAAAAGTGCAGTGCCATGAGCAGGCTTATTATTCACGAGGCTATTTATGACCGTTTCATGGACAGGTTCCGTGAGGCCATCGGCGATCTGTATGTCTGTGAAGCACGTGAGGCGAGATGCGACCTCTCTGCTGTTGTGGACAAGGCATCGTATGACAGGATTGACAAGGTCATTGAAGAGACGCGGTACCTTGCCGGGAGAATGACGCAGGGCAGCCTTGCTGCGGGGCTCGACCCGAAAGGGTATTACATACCCCCGACTGTGTTCGAGGGGGTTCCCAGAAATGCTACGGTAGCGGTCTCTGAACTTTTTGGACCTGTTGTGGCGGTATTCAAGGTGAAAACCATCGAGGAGGCCGTGGATCTCGCCAACTCCGTGCCGTACGCCCTGACCGGAGGGGCATACAGCCGCAGGCCGGCTGCGATCGAGTATGTGAAGGCAAATTTGCAGGTGGGCAATATCTACATCAACAGAAACATCACGGGCGCAATCGTGGGACGCCATCCGTTCGGCGGATATAAACTCTCCGGCGTCGGGTCCAAGGCGGG
>CAYRCP010000267.1:0-3494 GCA_964422755.1 uncultured Bacteriovoracaceae bacterium
TACATCGACCTCAATCCATGGCAGGCGCACCTGTTTGACCTTGAAGCCTGACGTTGTCATTCCCGCAAAGCCTTTTCCCAGCACAGGCGGATCAGCGATATCCGATTAGAATGATTGCTTTAATATCACTGTTCAGGTTACGGGCCTGCAGGTGCCCTTAAAGGAATGCCCTTGGGGCACTGATACCTCAATGAATACTGAATAATTCTCCCCCCAAAGGCAACGGCCGTATTTGGGTGCAGCATACTCGAATAGTCTGGACTATTACTTGGTTTTATGAGTCTTATCTCTAACAGCCTAAAGCCTTCAGCCTTCAGCCTATCCTCCTGAGCAGTTCCGTTTAACTATCACCTGCTCAACGCCTGAAAATTCACATCCCCGGCATTGAAAACATATCTGTGCGCAGCGCTTTGAAACTCTTTTCGAAGCATCTCCTTTTCCTGCCTCCCTTGACTTTTCTCGATCGGAAATTAATTACTTAGTTATATACTTATATTGTTTCTTCTTTTTATGGATTTGTTGTGAAAAGGTGATTTTTTACCAGGTTATGTTATTTTTTATGTGATGAAAATCTGCCCGATAAAATTTACTTACATCAGGAAAGCATGCGGGAGGAAGGCAAAATTATTTGTTTTCACCCGCAGAGACGGAGTCATTCCGATCATCAGCATCACCCTTTAAAAACATCCACCGCTATTAATTTTCACCATGATTTAGAAGCGTTAGACCTGAACTATCGGCAACTATGGCGACAGCAAAATCAATTTTTAACCCAGATAAAAAGAAAACACAGGAGGCTTAGATCCCCGCCATGATCCCTTTGCTGATGAATCTCCCTGAACCTATGTACAAGATAAGGCTCGCATCGCTCAAGGATGATACTGATGCTACGCTCAAGGACCTCCAGGCCTCGGGCATGCTGCACGTTGAACCTGCAGGGGAACTCTCATCCGGGGAGCAGGATGCATTAAGGGGCCAGCGGGAGATGGTCTCACTGGCCATCTCACAAATACAGGATATCCTCTGCGCCCTTCGGGGAGAACGGGAGATCCTGTTGCCCGAGAGCATCCCCGCCAAAACCACCGGGCAAATGGTATCCCGGGTCAATGACATCCATGCCCGATATCTCGGGCTCATGAAGGATCGCGCGGCACTCCAGGAGCGGATAGCCGAAATTCAATCCCTGATACGGTACCTGGCACCCCTGGCCGGGGATGTCGATCTCTCTTTCGAAGAGCTCAACTACAGCGGGGACTACCTTTTTACCAAGGTCCTTGTTTTTTCCACCGAGGCCAACAAACAATTTCTCGAAAAAGCGTCACCAGGCCTGATACAGAACATTTCGGCCGGGAGCGAAGGCGAGGTCGTCACCCTTATTGTTGCACGGACAGACCATAAAAAAACCATAGTGAAGCTTGCCTTCGACCTGGGGGGGATCGAACTGAGGCTGCCTCAGACAGATTGGACCCTGAGCAGATTCCTCCGGGAGCATCACTCGCTTCAGAATGACCTCGACCGTGAAATCGGAAAAATCGACGAACAACTCGCCGCAGTCATAGAAGAAGACCTCGACGACATTGTTTTCTACCGGGAGGTCCTCACACAGCACCTCGACCGCCTGCTGGTTCTCGAACAGCTCTCCTACCTCCACTATGCAACGGTTATCGAAGGATGGGTACCGGTGAGCCGTTCACACGAAATGAAATCATCTCTTGAGGGGTCCAGCCAGTATCACTTCCTCGAAATGCTTAAGCCCCGGGAAGATGAAGAACCCCCGACAAAACTCAAAAATCCTTCAATCATAAAACCGTTTCAGGTTATCGTGAACCTCTTCAGCATTCCCAGATACAATGACTGGGACCCTACTCCGGTGGTGGCGTATTTCTTTGCCTTCTTTTTCGGCCTGATGCTCAACGACGTCATCTATGCAGTGGGGCTCCTTGCAGTGACACGGTTTTTCCTCGACAAACTCGTCGAAGACCCTGCCTCGCCAAATGTGCGTCTCTTTCGAAACGTTTTGTACATCAGCGGCACAACAGGACTGCTTTTCGGCCTTTTAAGCGGCACCTATCTGGGAGATTTTCTCAATAAATACTTTGCAGTCAACCTGGAGACCCTGGCCATATCCACCTGGGTGCAAAACCAGCTGTCCGATCCCATAACCTTTATCGTAATCGCTCTGATCGTGGGGATACTGCACGTAAACATAGCCCATATTCTCTCCCTGATCAGGGGCGTCCGCCAGAAAAACATCGGGCTGATATTGAGCAAGATCGGGCTTTTCATCACCCAGGTATTCGGCATCCCCTACCTGTTCTGGTCACTGCTGAATATAGATCTGCTGCACCTTGATGTGGGGATCTATGCAACACTGGCCTATCCGCTCGCTATCGGTCTTATCCTGATCGTGATCAGCGCATTCATGCAGATGGGCTTGCTCGGTGCGCTCTTCTGGGTCTTCGATCTGACCGGCATTTTAGGAGACATCATGTCGTATTCGAGACTGGCAGGGGTGGGCCTGGCAACCTACTACCTCGCTTCGTCGTTCAACCTGCTGGCCGACTGGTTCTCTTCTATCCTGGCCGAAATCATACCGGGCATAGCCGGTTTCATCGTGGCATTTATTGTGGGGACTGTTCTGTTGATTGTTCTCCATACCTTCAACATGCTTCTGAGCAGCCTTGCCGCCTTTATCCATTCCCTGAGATTGTGTTTTGTGGAGTTCCTGATGAAATTCTACGAAGGCGGCGGACAAGAATACGCGCCGCTTATGGTGCGTCATTACAAGAAGGTAGTGGTAGGTACGAGATCATAAAGTGAGGTGAAAATATGAATGAATTACAGGCGTTGGCCACTATAGGAGGTTCTCTTGCGTTAATCGGCGGTCTGGCCGGCTCAGCCATAGGTATCGGCCTGGCGGCAACAGCCGGTGTGGCGACCCTGTCCGAGGATTCCGCACAGCTCAGAAATGTGGTCGTGCTGGCATCGCTGCCCATGACACAGACCTTTTACGGTCTTATCATTTTAATCATCATCCTCACTGTCGTCATTCCCAATATGCCGACTTCGGGCAGTGCGGGTCTCGCTGTTGCAGCCATCGGGACCATGGGCGGGGCTGCCGAGCTCTTTTCCGCCATCTTCCAGGGATCGGTATGCGCCTCGGGCATAGCGCTTCTGCCCAAGACAAGGGGCCAGATCCTCACCTCTTCCATGATGCTCGCGGTATTCGTTGAGCTCATCGGAGTTCTTGGCCTGGTCTTTGTCATCATGGCTTTCAGCATCCTGAAACTCATGTAGCCGTGCTGACCCCGGCAAAGCCGCCCTGACAACAAAGGCTTTGCCGCAATCCCCCTGGCATGAAGACTCCCGGGATACCGGATAAGGTTTTACGGATAATTCGATCGGCCAGGCATGAGGCCGGCGGGGAAAAAACAACGCGTATAAGATCATACCCGCAGCACTGCGGGAAAGGGTGATTCCATGGAAGCAGAAAA
>CAYRCP010000268.1:0-3474 GCA_964422755.1 uncultured Bacteriovoracaceae bacterium
TCCCGGTCGGTCTGCCACATCCACCTCGTTACACACGTCCCTTTCACCACCGGAATACCCCACTGGGAAAAGACGCGCTTAGTCATGTCCTTATCCATTGCAATGGCAGAGGCCATGGTATCACAGCCCACATAGGGGATGCCTGCGAGTTCGAACAGCCCCTGTATGGTCCCGTCCTCACCCCTGGGACCGTGAAGAACCGGAAAAACGGCATCGACTCCAATCAAATCGCCGCTGTTCAGGGAGACAAATCCCCTTTTGTCAGGGTCTGTCGATACAATCACAGGGCTTACGTCATGCGCGGCCTGACCCTTGAGAAGATCGAATGCACCGGGGCCCAGAAACCAGTGGCCCTGTTTGTCTATACCCACATAAACAGGATCGTATCGATCATGGTCCAACGCCCCGGCCACTGACCGGGCAGACACGACAGAGACCTCATGCTCGGTGGATACCCCGCCAAAGATAAGTGCTACCTTTTTTTTAGAGTTCAATGATTACCGCCTTTCTTGTCTTTGTGTCATAGGTGGCAAACGTCTTTTTCTCCGCAAGGATACCCGAGAGGGTACCGGGATTGAGGACAAGCATGTCACCCTGACACTGTTCGTGTTTTATGTGGGTATGCCCGTATATCAGCAGATCCACATGCACAGGATCGATGTAGTCATTGATAAAGGGTTCGTGAAAGATAACGATGCTCATTCCATCGATGGTGATATGACGCGGAGCAGGGGTGATATCCATTATCCCTGCCAGTGCCACCCTGTCACCGTCGTTGTTGCCGAATACCCCGGCATGAGCGATCCCTGATTCCTTGATGACCCGGGCAATAAAGGGAGAACACACATCGCCTGCATGAATCAGAAACCCGCAATCACGCTCTTTCATGATGGCTACGGCCTGCTCGGCGGCAGAGAGATCATCGTGTGAATCTGACATAATCCCTATCTTCACGTCAAAAAATGCCCTTTTATGCCCCGTACTTGATCAGCTTGCCTGCATGGGCCATGGCCAGCGGCAGGATATCGATGTGCCGGATATGGCCGAGTCCGCCCTGCATGCACGCGACCTCGCCGAAGCTCGTCACAAGGTCCTTGCGGATATTCTTTGCATATAACAGAATCGGCAGCTCGTGCCAGGAGTGAGCTTTCATAACAGCCGGCGTGGAATGATCTCCCGTAATAATAACAACATCCGGATCAAGGTCCATGATCCGCGGGATAATCGTATCGGTTTCCTCGATGACCTTGACCTTTGCATCGAAATTCCCGTCCTCTCCTGCAGAATCGGTCTTTTTTACATGGAAAAAGAAAAAGTCGTACTTCTCCCAGTTTGCCTCCAGCGTCTCCACCTCCGAGTCTATGGTATCTCCAGCATCAAGGACATCCATTCCCACGAGACGCGATATGCCCTTGTACATGGGATAGGTGGCAATGGCACAGGATTTGAGCCCGTAGACCTGCTCATATGAGGGAAGTCCGGGGTCTTTTGCAATCCCCCGCAGGGTGCAGCCGTTGGCAGGCCGCTCATCTTTGAGCACGGCAAAAGCCTTTTCCAGCCACAGATTCAGAATGTCGGCACTCTTTTTTGCATCGCTGTTTAACGCCTCCACCGGCAGCGGCTTCACTCCGGTTCGCTGGGGGTCGGTCTCGGTGAGGCCGTCTGCAAGACCGTCTCCTTCAAGAATCAGGGCAAACCGGTAGTCTTTTACCGGACGAACCGTGATTTTCACCCCATCGATAGTAATTCCGGAGAGCTTTTCCACCAGGGCTGCGCATGTTTCCGTGGGGATTCGTCCGGCCCTCCTGTCGGTAATCACGCCGGATACCGGATCCAAAGAACAGAAGTTGCCCCGCGCAGCCAGGCTTTTCGGGGTTAATTCCAGCCCAATGCCCAGCGCCTCGAGAACACCTCGACCGATCGGGTTCTCAAGAGGATCATACCCGAAAAGTCCCATATGTCCGGGACCGCTTCCAGGCGTAATCCCCGGGGAGATAGGAGTGGAAAGTCCAACAATGGAATCCCTGCTGAGCTTGTCCATATTCGGGGTATGGGCAGCTTCCAACTCGGTTTTTCCATCCTTGCCCGGAAGGCCGCCAAGGCCGTCGAGCACCAGCAGGATAATTCTCGCCTCAGAAGAAACGTTTAATTCTTTCATAAGATCAATCTGTTTCATGCATTGCTCCTTGTCGGTTATTGTCCACGAGATATCATTGCAGGGCTTGCGCCGGATAAATATGTATCAATATAGCCGCTCCAGGCACAAACTTCAAGCAGATATCAGCCAATACCATTTTCAAAACAGGTTGTTATGTTCTCTTTCGCCTCATCCATGCTTTTCGCCCTGCCCCCCTGTTTTGTCAGAAAATGGCCGAAGGTGAGGTTTTGTGCCAGCCAGAAAAGCGCAGTCTTGAATCTTTTCAGTGCAACATCAGGAGGAAAATGCTCTTCAAGGAGACGATGCAGTGCAAGGATGACCTCCTGGAGATCCGGGGCATCCGGGCAATCCTTTCCGGCGATAAAGGCCTTGATATCTCTGAAAATCCAAGGTTGAATCAATGCCTGCCTCCCCACCATCACCCCGTCACACCCCGTAGCGTTTATCATTGCGCCGGCATCCTGTGCACTCTTCACATCACCATTGCCGATGATGGGGATCGATGCCTGCTCCTTGAGCGCTGCAATGTACTCCCACCTGGCCTTTCTTGACATGCCGTCGGCCACGGTCCGTGCATGAAGCACGAGAAAATCAGCTCCGGCTTCTTCGAGCATGGCGGCAAAATCCAGCAGGTACTTCATATCAGGGGAATGCCCGATCCTGATCTTTACGGACATGGGTCTGGTGGTAGCACGGCGAACATGAGAGGCCACCTCGCGCGCAGCGTTGATATCCTTCATCAATGCAGCACCCCACCCGTGCACGGTGACCTTTTTCAACCAGCACCCCATGTTTATGTCGATTCCCCATGGGTTGTACGTATCCAGCTTCTCCGCTGCATACTGCATGGTATCAGGGTCGTTGCCCAGAATCTGAAATATCAGATCGCTACTTTGAGCCCACCGCAGGTATATGGATGTCCCCGGCTTTTCCGAGCGGAGTATCCGGGAGTTGAGCATTTCAGAATAAAACAGGTCGCATCCGCCCAAACTTCGTATAAGTTCTCTGTACGCCACATGGCTCAAATCCACCATGGGCGCCATAATAAGTGCAGGTTGTGGTAGATTGAGCATGAATTCTTACGAGCTCGGATCCCTCAATACGACAAGTGCATCCACTGCTACCGGGGTGTCTCCATCGATTATGAGCGGATTTATATCTATTTCTGCGACCTCGTCTATCTCAAGGCCTATCCTGCCGAGATTGATGAGGGCGTCTGCAAGGATGTCTCTGTTCACTGCGGGTTTACCCCTGAATTCATCGAGGAGTTTCTTTGCCTTGATCTCGTCCATCATCTCGAGGGCATCCCTCTTCTC
>CAYRCP010000269.1:0-3464 GCA_964422755.1 uncultured Bacteriovoracaceae bacterium
GCATCTATTCGATCAATGAACCTCGCAGAAGCATAGCAGTGATGTTCGACGGTCTTATTGAAAACTACCTGGAATCGTATTTGAGCGTCGCCAAGTACCTCAAAAAGACCAAAGATCTGGGGAAAAAAGACCCACTCAAGACGATCAACAAATTTGCCTCCAGGATGTATAAAAAAGGAGAGATCAGGAGATACGAGGCATTGTGCCTTCCGGTGTACAAGGGAGCACTCACCACCTACAGGAAAAAGGGCCTGATTAACGACAAGAACTCGCTGAGCGACACCAAGGCCCTGCAGACCCTGATCAATGACCTCGAGGCATATCTTGAAGACTGATCGTCTCCTCTTTGTTGTCCTGATCTTTGCCGCCCTTTTAACCGGATGTTCGCATATGCAGGCATCCAAGAATCCCTGGCAGCAGGTAGGAACGGCATCGTGGTATGGAAAGGATTTTCACGGCAAACCCACTGCATCAGGAGAGATTTATAATATGTATGGATACTCTGCGGCCCATAAGACACTGGCTCTGGGCACACGTGTTCGGGTTACCAACCTGGATAACGGCCGTAAGATTGTTGTACCCGTAAACGACAGAGGGCCCTTTGTCGGCAATAGGATTATTGACATGTCATACGGTGCCGCCAGACACCTTGGTATGGTGAAAGAAGGCCTTGCAAAGGTCCGCATCGAAGTGATACAAACATCAACCACACATGCATCAGGATACACCCTGCAGTTTGGCGCATATACGGAAAGGCAGAATGCCGTGACAATGGCAAACAAGCTCATATCTATTGGTTATACGCCCAGCATTGAGGAGGCTTTTGTACGTGGCAAACGATTTCACCGGGTGCGCATTGGTGCGTTCTCATCTTTCAAGAGGGCTCAAAAATTTGCCGGACAGTTTAATGATAATGGAATGAACTATAGAATTACCGGGCTATAGCAACAAGAAAGGGGCTAATTAATAGACTTAAGGAGGAAGAGGCATATGAGTGAGATTATCGATGTTGTTGCAAGAGAGATTTTAGATTCACGCGGAAATCCAACTGTCGAAGTAGACATCTATCTATCCACCGGCGACATGGGAAGGGCATCCGTTCCATCAGGGGCATCCACCGGCCAGCATGAAGCAGTAGAGATGCGTGATGGTGACGCGAAAAGATACAAGGGCAAAGGTACACTCAAGGCAGTCGAGAATGTGAACAATAAGATTGCCCCGCTGCTCCTCGGCATGGATGTGCTCGACCAGGTCGGTATCGACGAAATGCTTATTGAACTGGATGATACCCCCAACAAGGCGAAGCTCGGGGCCAATGCCACAACAGGGGTATCGGTTGCTGCTGCCCGCGCCGCTTCCGTTTTCATGGGCCTGCCGCTGTTCCGCTACGTGGGCGGAGCCTTTGCCAGAGAACTGCCCGTACCGCAGATGAATATCATTAACGGCGGAAAACACGCGGACAACAATGTCGATCTGCAGGAGTTCATGGTTACCCCCATAGGAGCACCCAACTTCCGCGAGGCATTGCGTTATGCGGCAGAGACCTTCCATTCACTCAGACAAATTCTCATTGATAATGACTATGCTACCGGTGTGGGGGACGAGGGCGGTTTTGCACCCAACCTGAAATCAAACACCGAACCCTTCGAGCTCATAGTCCAGGCCATTGAAAAAGCCGGATACAAGCCGGGTGAAGACATCGCCATCGCCATTGATGCCGCTGCCAGCTCCTTCTACAAGGACGGCACATATGTTCTCGCATCTGAAAAATATCCGGAAAGAACCGCCGAGGAGATGATCGACTTTTATGAAGAGCTCATCGCAAAATTCCCCATCGTCTCTATTGAAGACGGGCTCGACGAGAATGACTGGGACGGGTGGAAACTCATGATGCAGCGTCTCGGCAAAAAGATACAGATCGTTGGTGACGACCTTTTCGTGACCAATGCCAACTTCCTCAAGCGGGGAATTGCTGAGAACGCCGCGAATTCCGTCCTGATCAAGGTCAATCAGATCGGAACGCTCACCGAAACCATGCAGACAGTCGAAATGGCCCGCCGGGCAGGCTTCACAACCGTATTCTCTCACCGCTCCGGTGAGACCGAAGACTCCTGGCTGGCAGATGTGGCTGTAGGCTACAGCGGCGGCCAGCTCAAAACCGGTTCCACTTCACGGGGAGAGCGTCTTGCGAAGTACAATCAACTCATGCGTATCGAGGAAGAACTCGGCTCCACAGCCGTATTCAGGGGCAAGGACGTCCTCTACAGCATCAAATAACCGCAAAGGGGGGGGCGTCCCCCCCTATTTCTCTAAACATTGAAAAAAATCATACCTGTCATCATCCTCATCATTGTCCTTGGTTTTTTATTCTGGCAGAAGGACCGGCACAACATGTCCTCCATGCAGATCTTTGCCATGGATACCATCGTCGAACTTAAGGCCCAGGGAGAAGAAACACGCGCTCATGCCGCAACCAAGGCCGCTGTCGAGGAACTGGGCCGGGTCGATTCCACCTTCGGTTATTCCGATTCCCTGATCCGGGAACTCAACACCGAGCACCATATCGGCAACAGGGAACTGTACGACCTTGTCCGACATTCCCTGGAGATACACAAGATATCTTCCGGCGCATTCTCCATCACGCTCCGGCCCATCCTCGATGCATGGGGATTTACCGGAACCCATGCATATCGAATCCCGTCACAGGATGAATTTGCCCGTTGGAAGTCGCTCCCGGGCGATTCGAGTATTATCCTCGGTGATGATGGCCGGACCATACAGACATCACAGGGGACACGCATCGATCTCGGCGGGATTGCCAAGGGGTATGCGGCAGACCGTGCAGCAGCGGTCATGCGCACTAACGGCATCAATACCGGGTTGATAAACGCAGGCGGCGACATCATTGCCTTTGGCAACCGCACATGGAACATCGGGATCAAGCACCCGAGAAAACCCGGCACCTTTGCAACCATACCCATCAAGAACAGGGCCATTGCCACATCAGGCGATTATGAGCGGTTTTTTGTTGAAGACGGCAAACGCTACTGCCATATCCTGGACCCTGCAACAGGCCTGCCCGCAGACAACTATATCAGCGCCACCATTGTTGCAGAGCATTGCGCGGATGCCGATGCCTGGGCCACAGCACTTTTTGTTCAGGGAATCGAGCCGTTGGAAAACGTGCTTACCGGGAAAGGCATGGACTGGATAGCCATAGATCATGCAGGAAAGGTTTTTGCCAGCCCTGCGCTGCAAGAGTACTGCCCTGAGAGCATTGCGCTTCCATGAGGCTGCAGGCCCGGCATCCTGATCGCAACGTGTTCCCTCTGTCCCGACCTATTCACTATTCACAGTTCAACAGTTCACTGCCAACAGTTCACTGTTTGCTGCTCACTCTTTAATCTTCAATCCATTTCTGCAATGCATCGATAATCTTGGTTGCCTGGTCTTTGCTGGAAATG
>CAYRCP010000270.1:0-3445 GCA_964422755.1 uncultured Bacteriovoracaceae bacterium
TCCCGATCGTTCCTTCCCGGTGTATTTCCCTTGCTCGACAACGTGCCGGCCGTTGATGAACACGTGTTCGATCCCGGCGGGGCTGCCGGCAGGAAGAGCTCCGTGTGGCGGTGTGTCGGAGATTGTCTCCGGGTTAAACACCACAATATCGGCAGCCTTGCCTTTTTCCAGCACGCCGCGGTCGGTGATGCCGAAACGCGCTGCGCTGTCCGAGGTTGATTTTCTGATTGCCGTCTCAAGGTCGAAGAGTTGCCTGTCTCTCACATACGGCCCCAGGATGAGCGGGAACGCGCCTTTTGCCGCAGGGTTGGGGTAGCCGCTGCTTTTTATGACTGCATCTGTCTCAAACAGGCACAGCTCGTGAGAGAGCACTTTTTCGATAACCTCTTCATGTCCGGGCTCCCCGCTGTAGGTGTGGAAGAGCATGAGCGCACCGCCTGCGCTCTCTTCACTGAGCCTGAGGAGCGCATCAAAGGAAGAGGTGTGCCATTTCTCGGCAATCTCGGGGATCGTAAGCCCTGCGAGTCCTTCGGCACCATCGATTGCCGGGTCCATGACCTGAAAATCCTTGTAGGTGAATCCCAAAAGGGCAAACCCTGCCTCGAGCTCTGCGCGAAGTCTCATCCGGGCAAAACGGCTGTGGTAAGCTTCAGGGGTTTTTGCCAGGAACCAGTAGGGGAGTACAACATTGATGGTGGTGTTGCCGCACATATAGGGGAATGCATCGAACATGACGTCAATGCCCGCAGAACGTGCATCTTCTACCATGCTGATGGCTTTATTCGCTGTCTTCCATGAACGCCTTCCCACAAAAATGAAATGAGAAAGCTGCAGTTTGATGCGGGTGTTCTTTGCAATCTCGAGCATTTCTTCCAGCGCGAGCAGGTTGTGCGCCCGTGGCGTAAGAACAGGGTAGGTGGGGGAGACCAGAGACAGTGCCTTTAAATGAACGGTGACGATCCGGCTGTATTCGGCGGCAATCCTGCAGAACGATTCGATTTCATTGAGCGGGGAATACATGCCCGGGTCGTACCCCAGGCCGAAGCTCAGGCCGCAGGCCCCCTCGTCAAACGATTTTCTCACCGCATCGAGGCAGGTTGCAATTTCGTTCGGCTGCATGGCACCCCTGAGGGTGTTTGAGCAGGCTACCCGGACAGTGCCGTGGCCGACGAGTTGGGCAACATTGAGCACCGGCTTGTTCTCATCGAGTTTGTCGAGAAATTCGCCCATGGACCGCCAGGAAAAATCGAGAGGTCTTTCCAGAAGGGGTTCCAGCGCTTCGAGGCTGTAGGGGGAATCACTCCGGTACGGTGCGGGCGAAAAGCCGCAGTTTCCCGCGACCACACTCGTGATCCCCTGTTCTACCAGGCACGAGAGCAGTTCGGGATGATCATGCAGCGAAAGCAGCCAGTCTGCATGCGAGTGCATGTCGATGAATCCCGGGCAGATGGCGTACCCCGAGGCATCGATAACCTTATCTGCGCCGGGAGGTTTTGTGCCTTGTGGTATGATGTCCCTGATCCGGCCGTCTTCGAAGATGATGTGCCCTGGGAAGCCCTTTTTGCCGGTGCCGTCTATGATGTTCCCGTTTTTGATAAGTGTGGTTTTCATATCATTGCGCCCTCGTACATGATTACAATAAGATCACATTGTGTTTGTTGAATACGTTTCGTAATAGCGGCTGAAGCCGCTCCCGCAGGGTTTATTCATTCTTACAATGCTGCTACCCTCCCTCACACCGGGATATTGACCCCGGGTATGTCATGACGGTCGCTGGAACATGCTTTCCATCATTCCTTGCTGCCGGAACATATTGAATAGATATATGAACGGATTGGGCAGGGCAAATGTCAAGCATCTTTTCATGAAACGGATGCGCATTGATCACCTTTTCTTCCACCACTGCAGGGCATAAAAGCAGCCGATTCCAGCGATAAATCCCCATGCCATGTTGGCTGCCAGCGATACTGCAACCGTTATGGCCAGGGGAATGATCTCGGCGTTCATCCGGACATCTTTTGCAAACTTCATGAGTTCGAGCCCCACCAGAAACATCATTGCCCCGACAATGGCCAGGGGGAAAGAGGAAAACAGCTGCACGATCGAGCCGGCAAGGAAAAGCCCCAGCAGGATCTCGAAAGTACCTTCGATGATATTTGTCCCTCCTGTGCGGGCACCGAAATAGTACTGTCCTGCCAGCCCTCCTGCACCGTGACACATGGGCATCCCGCCGAAGAAGGGCGTGACAAGATTCATCACCCCCATGTTGAGCGAAAGTTTTCTTTCACTCACGGGTTTTTCGGGCCAGTATGTCTTTATCAGTGCAGCAGTAGCAATGACTGCATTGGTCGCAGTGAGGGGGATTTGTGCGAATCCGGCCAGTACCAGTGTGTCCCAGACTTCCTGCGGGCGGAACAGGGTCATGGCCGGGAGCTGGAGACCGGAAAAACCCACATCTCCAAGAGCTCCTTTTATATACATGATTATCAGGCCGAGAACCATCAGTACGATGGCACCGGGTGCATAGCGGCTGTTTCTCAGAACAACAATGATAATCACTGAAACGATACCGAGAACCCACCACGATGAGATCATCTCAAGTGCCTTGACCGCAAGGAGTACGCCAAGCGAGATCTGGATGCCCCTGACAACGCTTTGAGGGGTGATTTTTGCGATGATCCCGATAATGCCTGTCAGGGAGAGGGTCAACCAGATGACTCCCATGGAGAATGCCGAGGCATACACCATGGATGGCGACCATTGCTGGGCAATTGCCATTACTGCAAGGACCTTCATGGGTTCGATGGGCATGGGCAGGCGGTAAACAAGCCCGGTTATGATGTTGGCCAGGCCCATCATGACGAGAAAACCGGCAGGATCAAGCCCGCATATCACAATGTACCCGATAGCGAGAGGGAACAGGGTGCCGAAGTCCCCCATGGATCCTGCGAGTTCCCTCAGATTAAAGGTAAATTCTCCTATCTTCATTTTGCAGACCACAAGTGTTTCGTTTTACTCGTTGACACAGCCAGAGGGCTGATCCTCATAATATTATCTGCAGATGGCTGCAGTTGCAAATGCACTATGCTGTTTTCCTGCAGGGAAATATGATCCCGGGGTGTCTGTAGTCGCACGTCGCTGCTTCTCCTGGGATTGTTCAGTCATTACATTTCAGCGGTTATGGGTTTGTTCCTTTTCCATTCAACGGCAGTTCCCAGTACACAACTCCTTCAAGCGGGTTGTCGTAGTAGGGTGGGGTTTTTGTAAAGCCGAATGATGCATACAGTCCCATGGCCTGTTCCAGGGTGTCCAGGGTATCGAGACGCATGAGGGTGTAGCCCAGGGAGATGGCCTGCTCGATGATTGTTTGTGCGAGCTGCCGGCCAAGGCCTTTTGCCCGATAGCCGGGTCTTACATAGAGCCGTTTCATCTCGCATACGCCCTC
>CAYRCP010000271.1:0-3435 GCA_964422755.1 uncultured Bacteriovoracaceae bacterium
ATGAGCCGAAGCATGGTGACATTTTTATCAATGAAGATATCGTCGATGACATATTTGAACAGGAATGCCACGAGCCCGGTGGCCCCGGCTATGACAAGGGTGAGGATTACCGATATGGTGAGCCTCACCCAATAGGGCTTCAAAAAGCCCAACAGCCTCTTGTATATCTGCGAATCCTTGGGGGTTACTGTATCATGCGCTCTATCCAATGAGCCACTCCTTGTGAGGCCTTTAAAGACCCCATGGTGTCGCGTATCCGGGAATATGCATCCAGAAGGACATCATGGCGTGTTTTGTCTTCAATAAAATCCATGAGGGCACGGGCAAGGCTTTCTTCGGTAAGGTTGTCCTGGATGAGCTCTTCCACGACGGTCTTACCCAGTATGATGTTCGGCATGCCGATGTTTTCCACTCTTACAAATGTACGAGCGAGCAGGTAGTTGAAAGGGGAGGTCTTATAGCAGATGATCTCGGGTATGCCCAGGATGGCCATCTCAAAGGAAGATGTGCCGGACTTGACCATGGCCAGGTCGACCCGGTCGAGCGTATCCGAGATGATAACGTCGCCATCTAAGAGTTCTCGCAGGACATTTGCATCGACGCCCGGAGCAACAGGCAGATGCCAGGTGATATCCGGGTAGCGGCGCTGAACGATACGCTTGGCCCCCAGCATGACCGGCATGATCCGTTTGATTTCCTGGTGCCTGCTGCCGGGAAGCAGGGCAATCTTCTGTGGAGGCCACGTGATCGCAAAAGGCACCGGGGGATCTTCGAAAAAAGGATGGCCCACGTAGCGGGCATTGACCCCGTAGGAGCGGAAGAAGTCCTCTTCAAAGGGAAAGATGACGGCAAGGCCGTCCGTGATTTTTGAGAGCGTGCGCGCCCTGCCGCGCCTCCATGCCCATGCCTGCGGCGCGATATAGTAGAGGACTTTTGTGCCTTGTTTTTTTGCGGTTTTTGCAATTCTCATGTTAAAATCCGGGAGATCCAACGGAATTACGATATCCGGTTTCCTTTCCCTGATGAGGTTTTGAATTCCCTTGTAGACCTGAAAAATGCGGCGGATCCTGGGGATAACTTCGGAAAACCCCATGACCGAGAGCTCGTCCATGCCATAGCAGCATTCCATGCCCGCCGATGCCATGGACGGTCCGCCCATGCCGAATATCTCCACATCGGGGATCAATTCCTTCAATGACCGGATCACTGCAGCCGCGTGACTGTCCGCGCTGGCCTCTCCTGCTACCATGAGAACTTTTTTCATTGTCATCGTTTATGTACGAACATTGCATCTTTTATAGTGTGGGCTACTTCAATGGCCCGAAGGCCTGCAGGGCCATCCACCATGACCGGTGAGTTGTTCTTCACGCAGTCAATAAAGGACCTGATCTCGGCGGCTAAGGCATCGGACTCCGACATGGCAAGATGGTTGTGTTTGATCTGCTTGTTATCTGCCAGGGTGTAGATATCCACTGCGGCTTTTGCAAAGTCTATGGATATATATGCGTTGCTCTGGAATATCCGGATCTTGCGCATCACATCGGCGCTTACGCGGCTTGCGGTGAGGTTCGCAATGCATCCGGATTCAAAACGCACCCTGGCGTTGGCGATGTCCACATCATCGGTGAGTACCGGCACGCCAATGGCTTCCACCGAGGCAATCGGGGATTTTACCAGAGCGAGGATAATATCGATATCGTGAATCATGATATCGGTGATCACGTCCACATCGATGCCGCGTTCCTTGAAAGGGCTGATCCTGTGGCCCTCGATAAACATGGGGTGTTGGATATCATCTTGAAGTTTGAGCAGTGCCGGGTTAAACCGTTCGAGATGTCCGATCTGCAGCAGGGCATTACCCTGCCGGGCAGCATCGATGATGGCCTTTGCTTCGGGGATTTCGGCTGATATGGGTTTTTCCAGGAGCACGGAAATACCGTTTTCCAGAAAAGGGATAGCGACCCGGGCATGAGATGTGGTGGGCACGGCAATGCTCACGGCATCCAGGGTATCCATGAGTCCTGCTACCTGAGAGTACGGAGATGAATCGACCTCGCGGGCAATTTCAGCGGCCCTCTTTTCGTCGATGTCTGCAACCGCCACCAGTTCGACATCCTCCATGGCAGCATATTTTTGTGCATGGAACCTGCCGAGGTAGCCGACACCGATAACCGCGACGTTGAGTTTTTTCATCGTGCGATCCCCCTTCGAGATGAAGAGAGGAAGTCCAAGAGCAGCTGTATTTCCGCCTGCTCGGGAAATTCTTCCTTGATCGCAATAAGGGCCTCTTTGAGGAGGAGTCCCTGCTTGAGGAGTATCCGGTATGCCTTTGCTATATTCTGTGTCTGCTCTTTGGAAAAGCCGCCACGTTTCAGCCCGATGGTATTTACGCCAAAAAGTGTTGCCCTGTCGCCTGATGCCTTGGCATACGGGATGATGTCGAGGCTGACCATGGAACCGCCGCCGAGGATTGCGTATGCACCGACACGGGTGAACTGGTGGATGGCCGCCAGACCGCCGATAATGGCATGGTCGAAGATTTCCACATGGCCTGCCAAAGTTGCCAGGTTGCCCATGACGATATGGTCGTGCACGATACAGTCGTGTGCCACGTGGCAGTATGCCATGATGAGATTGTGGTTTCCCACGATGGTTACCTGCTTGTCCTTGAGGGTTCCCCTGTTGATGGTAACGAATTCCCTGATGGTGTTGTGGTCTCCGATGGCGAGCTTGGTATTCTCCCCCTTATAGCTGTGGTCCTGGGGGGGCGTGCCGATACTGGCATAGCCGGTGATCGTGCAGCCAGAGCCGATGGTTGTGGGGCCCTGGATCAGGCAGTACGGGCCGATGACAGTATTCTCACCGATGGTAACCCCGGGTTCAATGGTGGTAAAAGGCCCGATGACAACCCCGTCAGAGAGCTCTGCTTGAGGGGATACATGTGCCGCTGGATCAATCTTTGGTGAGGCCATCGAGTTTCCTTTCCAGGTCTCTGACTCGTTTGAGCAGGCGTGGGAGATCCTTGTACACCTTTTGCGCACGCAGCCACTGCCGGTGGTCCATGGCCGGGAAACCGGATACAATTTTGCCGGGGGCGAGATCCGATGCAACCCCGGCCCGTCCGGCGGCCGTACATCCGTCTCCCACCGTGATGTGGCCTGCAACGCCTGACTGGGCTGCAAGGATCACGGACCTGCCGATACTGGCACTGCCTGCGACACCCGACTGGGCTACGATTATGGTATGGTCGCCGATGGTCACATTATGACCGATCTGTACGAGATTATCCATCTTGACATCAGAGCCGATGCGGGTGCTTGTCAGTGCTGCCCGGTCAATGGTACAATTGCTCCCGATCTCCACATGGTCGCCGATGATGACGATACCCTTTTGCGGGATTTTGAAGTGTTTTTCTCCGTCCCAGACAAAGCCGAA
>CAYRCP010000272.1:0-3433 GCA_964422755.1 uncultured Bacteriovoracaceae bacterium
GTCGAGCCTTCGGAGGAGATCTCCCTGATGGTCTGGAGGAATCTCAGCTGTAAGGCGATGGGTTCTCTCGCAAGAACCGATGCAGCATCGAAGAGCCGCTCGGATGCCTGGTACTCTCCCTCTGCATTGATGACCTTTGCCCTTCTCTCCCGTTCTGCCTCTGCCTGTTTCGCCATGGCCCGCTGCATCTCTTCGGGCAGATCAATATGCTTGAGCTCCACAGCCGAGACCTTGATCCCCCACGGGTCGGTCTGACGGTCCAAGATACTCTGTACCCTGGCACTGATTTCCTCCCTGTTGGTGAGCAATTCATCAAGCTCGGCCTGGCCGCATACCGAGCGCAGGGTCGTCTGGGAAAGCTGGCTGGTGGCATAGAGATAGTTTTCCACCTCGATCACGGATTTCAGGGGTTCGATGACCCTGAAATAAACCACGGCGTTGACCTGGACTGTTACGTTGTCCCGGGTAATCACGTCCTGGGGTGGGACATCCTGGACGATGGTGCGCAGTCCGATGCGTACATATCGATCTATCAGCGGTATGATGATGATAAGCCCCGGGCCTTTCGGGCTGGGAAGAACACGGCCGAGCCTGAACACCACTGCCCGCTCATACTCATTCAGGATCTTAATGGCAGAAAAGAGAAACAACAGAACCAGGATGACGATGGTGATAAGAGCATATCCTCCCATGGTAACCTCCTTAAACTGGGATTAATCTACTTTACTTAATTTCACTGCAATATTCAAGGCAGGATCAACAAGCATTGCCAGTCTCTTTGTCGAAATATCTTTGAACGCAGCAAGCGCCGCCCCCTTTAACGGCGGGCCTGTTACGGATTTGAGTTTTAAAGGATTGATAAACTTATTGTTATATCTCACTCGAAAATCCAGGTGCGGACCTGTTGCAACCCCGGTCATCCCGACGTAGCCGATAACCTGGCCCTGAGATACCTGCTTCCCCTTCTGCATTCCCTTTGCATATCTGGAAAAATGGCCATAATACGTGACATAATTATTGCGGTGTTTTATCCGAATGCTCTTGCCGAACCCGTTTGACCAGCCCTTCAAAATCACTTTGCCGTCTCCGAGCGCCACGACCGGAGTTCCCGTTGGTGCGGCATAATCCACTCCAAGGTGTGGCCTTCTCTTATGATAGACAGGATGCATCCTGTTGTAGCTGAACCCTGAAGATATGCGTCGATAATTCAGCGGCGCCTTGAGAAAGAGCTTCTGTATAGGCTTACCCTGATCGTCGTAGTATCCTTTTATCCCGTTCCCGTCGTCAAAATAGACGGCAACATGCTCTTCCCCCTGATTCATGAATCTGGCGGCAACCACCCGGCCATAACCCTTGAAGGTGTCACCGACATAGTATTTCTCGTACAGTACGGTATAGGTATCTCCGTCTCTGATCTCAGTAAAGAAGTTTATATCCCACGCAAAGACATCGGTGAGATCCATCACCACTTCAGGAGAAAGTCCTGCCTGGATCGCCGATTCATACAGGCTGCTCGAGATGGAGCCTTCCGCCCGCTCGTAGTGCACTTCCACTTCCAGGGTATGTTTATTCGCCTTGAAGGACCCTTTGTCCGGCTTGACCTCGAGAAAGTTCAGGCCGTCGATTTCATAGGTCAGCCTCGCAAGCTTCACCGGAGTCTCCTGGGTAACCCATATGCTCATGGTATTGCCGGGCACGATGTCCGAGAGATTATAGACCTTTTTCACCGATTTCACGATGAGATCGATCTGATAGTCTCCTACGCCGGAGTTATGCAGGATGCCGTAGATATTATCGCCCTTCTTGATCGTAAAATCCAACTGCTCCAGGGCCCCGTTATATGTCGACTGAAGAATCCGCTCCACCGGAATGTTCCGTGCCCGGATATCCTCATCATCAATGGAGACAATGAGCTTAGAATGGTCGGATATTTCATAGTCAAGCTCAATGAGGTTCTGGTTGTCTGCTGAAAAAATCAGCACAAGCTCATGACCGGGCACGACCTTTGAAAGATCGAAAACCTCTTTTGAGGCCATGAGGATGTCGTGTGCCTGATGCTGCGCTATTCCATTTTCCTGCAGGATTTTATAAAAAGAGTCTCCCTTGTTGATGGTGGATACTTTTCGTATGGGCTCCGGATCAGGGACAACCTCTTTTTTATCAGGAATAAGCTCTGAATATTCCTGATCCTGCTCGACTACATGGGTCGGCGTCACCTCAATTACTTCTTCACCCTCATAGTCTTTCAACAAGTACCAGGAGATACAGCAGATTAATACGAGGGCGAGTACGATGGTGCTCACTTTCCAGGGGTTAATTTTGTCTAGCATACTCATTGTTATCGTTTTATAAAAGGAATATCTTGATATATCAAGAGACATCTGTTTTTATCTTATGCGTGCACATATTTGTAGCGGATATTCATCTCAGGCCCGGTATGGGAGATGACGCATTGCGTTTTGTCTCCTGGTTGAATCAGATCAAGGAAACAGCTTCACATATCTATATCCTGGGTGATCTGTTTGACTACTTCTACACAGGCCTTGAACCCCGCATACAAGACGTTTTAACAGCCCTTAAGTCACCGCAGATACATCTTCTTGCCGGCAACCGGGATTTCCTTTTGAAAAGCATGGACATGAACGCTATCAACCTCATCCGGGCCGAAGAACAGATCATCAGCCTTTATGGTAACGACGTGCTCATCGCCCATGGACACACGTTAACCCATGCCGACAGGGGATTCAAGCTTCTTCATCGCTATGGTTGGCCGGTTCTGGCACGCGCCGACAAGTGTCTACCCGCCGGCCTCAAAGACAGCCTCGCCCGTTTTCTGGTAAAATCCTCTGCAGCAATCCGCCCTCCCAACACCAGCATTGACATAAATATAGCGCAAAGGCGAGGGGTACAGACCGTTATCTGCGGACATCTTCACAGAGCAATTATGCAAAAGGAACTCATCGTTCTGCCTGCATTTTTCGACACCGGCGGCTGGCTCATATGGGACAAAGACGGACCTCGATTCGCCAGCTCGTAAAAACGGCTGAAGGAATAATGCATCCTAAAAGAGACGATCTATCAAAGGGTCAACGAGGAAATAAAAATGAAAAAAAGGCCCATGGTATCGTAAAAAATTCATGAGCCTCTTTTAGAGGTAGTAACTTCTGTCACAGGCCTATAATTTCTAAGAGCCAGAAGAATTGATGTTGTCTTATAAATGCTTAATTCTCTTTTCCGGAGTCTCAAAAGAATGTATGCAGTTTCTCAGATGTATCCTTCTCTCTTTTGCTACCCCAGAAGATGTGATGCAATCTCTTTGCTGTTTCCTTCTATCTTCCGGAGCCACAAAAGAGTTGGTGCAGTTTCTCGGGTGTTTTCTTCTCTCTTTTGTTACCCCAGAAGATGTGATGCAATCTCTTTGATGTTTTCTTCT
>CAYRCP010000273.1:0-2213 GCA_964422755.1 uncultured Bacteriovoracaceae bacterium
GATCTCTTCATGACAAAGGTCATGGTTGCCCATCCCCTGACAGCGGCAATATACTCACCGGGGGTATCCACCCCCTTGTTCTCCAGCACTTCGACAAGGGTGGCCAGTATCCGCAGGGGATTCCTGCTTGGATAATCCATCCAGCACGTAATGCTCATAACGCCCTGCGGGCCGAGCCTCTCCCAGACACTGGAGAATGCCTCCAGGGTAAGGAGATACTGTTCCTTCAGGGCAAACAGGCCTGAAGAACCGCCGAAAGACCCCACACCGGGCACCACCACAAGATCGTACTGCGCAGTGTCAGCAGCCAGAAACGCGCGGGAGTTCGTATTGAGCAGAATAAGCCCCGAGTGCTCCTGCCCCGGGTGAGCAAAAGACTCCACCGATGTTTTGAGCACTTCCATGACAAGAACGTTCGGCTCCACTGCAGTTATATGGCGAGAACCTGTATCAATGGCGAGAAACATGTCGGCCCCGGTGGCGGCATCGAGGAGCAGCACCTTTTCCCGCTTTGCCATGGCATATGCCACAGCACCGGTTGTATGACTCATCACCCCTGCCGTTTCTTTTGTCCCCACAGCCCCGAGCCAGTCGCCATTGATGAAAATTGCATCCGAGGATGAGACCTCATGCCGGTACATGAGAGACAACCCGGGTGCATATCTTTGTGCCGGAGAAGAAACTATCTGTACAAGCCCGCAGGGGGAACTTTTCTCAATTTCGATCCTCGCACCGGGAAGATCCAGCGCACGGCGAATATCTTTGAATTCAGACAAATGAAGTCCGGGAGGATGGAGAAAAAACACTGCAGGAATCATGCAGGCCATGGCAGCTATGGACATCCGGTACAACAATCTCCCCGGCAGGACCAGTATGCCGGAGAGGATACACGCAAAGGAAAGAACACTCACCAGCCGCTCGGGAAACAACACCCACAGAAGCGCCACCAGGATAACGGCTCCGGCGCCCGAGCCAAAAAGATTTGCACAGTAGAGCTTGCCGATGTGACGGCTCAGGCCCACAAAACACAGCCCTATTGCCAGTGCACCCAGAAAAAACGGCACAAAGAATATCAGATACGTCAGGAAAAGACGCCAGAGATGGGATTGCCCGGCAAAGAGGAGATATGAGTCGAACCTCAGAAAGGGAAGCTGCGAACACCACAGGGCAGCTGGCATTGCAATTCCGGTTGCCATGAGCAGAACCGGAAATGCGAGATCAAACCTTTTCACCAGCCAGGTGGAGAAAAACGTCAGAACAGTCCCTGACGCCCCGAATCCCAGCAGGGCCACGGAGATGATCATGGAGGCAAAATGGTACCACTGCACAATGGAGAGGACCTGCATGAGCACCAGCTCAAAGGCGATTATCGATGCAGAGACAACCCCGAGTGCACCATAGATATTCCCCATCCTTGCCGGTTCAGGGATCAAGGGTTTCTCCGCAGCGGCACGAACCTCACAGGCATCAGAGCCTCTGTCGTGAACCCCTCACCTTTTTTTTCCACAAGCATGAGCATCTGAACCATGAACGGGGACCCCACAGGTATGATCATCCTGCCCCCGTCTTTGAGCTGATCGATGAGCGAAGGAGGGATGTACTCTGCAGCAGCAGTGACCACAATGGCATCGAACGGAGACACCTCCTCCCAGCCGTAATACCCGTCGGCAATCCGTGTCTCCACATTTTCATATCCCAGATCCTCAAGCCGTATCCGCGCGGATGTGCCGAGTTCAGCAATAATCTCGATCGTGTATACCTTGTCCACAATCTCTGCCAGCACTGCTGCCTGGTATCCCGACCCGGTCCCGATTTCGAGAATCCTCTGGTGTGGTTTGGGCTGAACCACCTCGGTCATGTATGCCACGATATAGGGCTGTGATATGGTCTGCCCCAAACCGATGGGCAGCGGATGGTCATCGTACGCCCTGGACCGCAGATCTTCAGGCACGAACAGATGCCTCTTCACCGAGCGCATGGCATCGAGCACTGCGGCGCTGACTACCCCCCGGCCTTCGATCTGCTCTGAAACCATCGCTGCTCTTTGCCCGGCATAACCATCATCAGCGCTAACAGGGGCAGGAGCAAGGGCGGCAAGGCATACGAAGAAACAGAGCATATGGCCTAACTTCCGGAGCAACACCGTACCTGTCTGAACATATCTCCCCTGGAACATAGGTCCTATAATAACGATGAGAACGGTAAAATGAACC
>CAYRCP010000273.1:2313-3426 GCA_964422755.1 uncultured Bacteriovoracaceae bacterium
CCTCAAGTCCCGCGTCCTCACCCCCGCATTGCCCTTTGAAACTCCCTGATATCCTCATCGCTCAGGTTCGCAGCCCCTATGTCGAGCTGGGTCCGCACGGCATCCGGATCTTCCTCTTGAGCCGGGTGAATCCTGCCGATTTCCTCAATAAAGAAATCCGGGTCATGGGTGGAGCCAAAAAGCCGGTAACGGTACAGGCCTACCGGTACCGAGCATACTTCCGCTAAAACAGAATGCATTTCCGGCGGAAAGTCCTGCGAGGCGAGGGTGAGCTGCACCGGCAGATCCATATCGATGTCGTCCGGAGGGTAGATCCTGGCGAGAAAATCCCGGTTTTCCCTGAACCATCGATATCCCATAAATGCACGCAGGAGCGCGCCTGCAAAATCGCCGCTGTTGATGGTGATGAGGTGCAAAGCGTTTTCATCACTCCCCAGCAGATCGATATTTCCGGTATACGCATTGCCGAGGTTGTACTCCGCAATACGAAAACCTCGCTCACTGATGAAATACTGAGCGCAGATCTGATGGAGGTATTTAGCGTCCTGCGCACTAATCGGTTTGAGAATTCGAGTCATGCCAACCCTACCCGCCTTTTCTTGATTGTCTGCGGTCCAGATAGCTCCTGCTGATGCACGCCAGGTCTTCTTTCGCACCCGAAGGCTCCTGAAAGAGCATCAGCGGCCTTGCTTCTTCCATGGATTGATCGATATATTCGTCGTGGCGCAGCGAGCCGAGATAATGCAGGGAACAATGCAATTTCTTTTCGATAAACCGGGCAAACCTTCTAAACAGTGTCTTTGCCTCTTCTTGCCCGCCGGGGTCATCGAATATCAGGGATATATCCCCGGGGGAACCGTTTTCCAGGATGACCTTGATATACGCATAACTCGCAAGAAGTGCCTTTTCGTCTGTCCTGGTCATCACGATACAATCTGCACTGAGATCGTCATTCACGACTGCGCTCAAATGCCCGGGGGTATTTACGAGGAGACAGCCTTCATCACAAGGGATCGTTGACACAAGAGCGCTCAGGCTCTCGCTTGGGTTGGAGCTTTCGTTGTAAATAACGATATCCGGCAGTCCGTACAAGCTCACCCTTGTCTCACCGCA
>CAYRCP010000274.1:0-3387 GCA_964422755.1 uncultured Bacteriovoracaceae bacterium
CTCTTCTACAAGCCGTAGAGCTCCCGGCACTGCTTACGGAGTTGATCCCTGAACTGCGGCGCGGCGATGCTGATGAGTGCGTCGATTCTCTGCCTGACCGTGCAGCCCCTGAGTCGCACCAGCCCATACTCGGTTGCCACATAGTCCACATCATGACGGTTCGTAGTGACAGCCTGACCCTTATCAAGCGTACACACGATACGGGATACCGTACCCTTTTTCGCCGTGGCCGGCAGGGTGATGAGATTTCTTCCGCCTTTCGAGCGGGCAGCGCCCCGGACAAAATCCACCTGTCCGCCTACACCGCTGTACTGCTTGGAGCCGATCATATCAGCTGCCACCTGGCCCAGAAGATCGACGGCAAGGGCTGAATTTATGGTCACCATGTTGTCATTACGAGCGATAACGAACGGATCGTTGGTAAATTCAACCGGATGGAATTCCACCATCGGATGCCGGTTGAGCCAGGAGTAGAATTTTGAGGTACCCATTGCCATGTTCGAGACAATCTTCCCGGGCATGAAGTTCTTCTTGCTGCAGGTAATCACCCCGCTGTCCACCAAGGGCATGATCGAGTCTGTCAACAGCTCGGTATGAACGCCCAGGTCCTTTTTATCGGAGAGTCGGCTCAGCACTGCCTCTGGTATGGCTCCTATCCCTATCTGGAGGCAGTCCCCGTCGGCAATTAATTCAGAGGCATACCTGCCGATTGCCAACTCTGTCTCCCCTACCCTGGCATGAGGTACTTCGGCCAGCGGCTCTTCACTGTGCACAAACATATCGATGTCCTTAACGCTCAGGAATGACCCTCCCCCGGTATTGGGCATGCAGGGATTCACTTCAGCAATTACAATCCTGGCACACAGCGCTGCTTCTTTTGTATAGTCTACAGATATACCCAGGCTCACCCGTCCCAACTCATCAGGAGGTGAAACCGTTATGAGAGCGACATCCACCGGCATGATCCCATCACGAAACAGCTTTGGCACCTCATGGAAGTAACATGGAGTAAAATCAACCAGTCCTGCCTCAACTCCTTCTCTGATGCTGTTGCCTACAAACAGCGAATTATGCCGGAATGAATCCCGATATTCTTCTTGGCAGTATCGCGCAGAATTTACCGAAATCAGATGCATGATTTCCACATTCCTGAGTTCATCGGCCCTTTTCAGCATGGCATTTACAAGGGCCTGGGGTTCTGCACAGGCATGGGCGAGAACCACCCGGTCTCCCGATTTGATGAGTTTTACGGCTTCATCCGCACAGACAAATCTGCTCTGATAGCTCTGTTCCCAACCCGAGTGCTGTATTTTTACCTGTTGCGTTTGGTTCAGATTCATACGATGCCTGTCTCCTGGATGCCGTTTTTTTCTTGCGTAATTTTAAATTTTTAGGTGAGTTATACGAATCTGTCAATCAGACATAACCACTTTTATTATAGGATATTATCTGACACGAGATGGTGAACTGATCATTAAGTAACCCTCTGGGCTGCGTTCAGTTTCCTTAGTTATCAGGCGTTTTTTTAGTCTTGTGCGACAATTTCATATCGCATGGCGGGATCGTGCTTCTTAAGAGAGACAGCCAAAACACATCCAGGGCTTTCCATCAGCCCCGTGATCTCGATCTTATAATAAGGATACCATCAGGCAGTCTTTCGACACTTCTCGGCCTCGATAGCCGCCGCGCTCGATTTTTCGGGGTACTTGCCGGTAATTCCTGCATAGAACGAGTAGATGGCGTACATGTCGGCCTCGATATCACCGGTAGGAACCACGACAGGTCCGATACCGCCTGCCTTCCGGCGAAAGTCTATGTATCCGAGTACAATGGGGACATTGGCGCCACAGGCGATCCGGTAAAAACCGGTTTTCCAGTAGCTCACCTTGTTACGGGTGCCTTCGGGCGGCACCACGATGACCAGCTTTTCATGTTCGTTAAAAACCGCTATGGTGTTTTCCACCACATTGTTCGCCTTGCTGCGATCAATGGGTATTCCACCCAGCCAGCGCATGACCGGCCCGAAAGGACGCTTGAAAAGTGAGGCCTTGCCCATCCAGTAGACTTTCATATTAAATGCAAAGGCCAGAAACATGGTGATGGGAAAATCCCAGTTCGAGGTATGGGGTGCGGCGATCATCACATACTTGGGAACATCGGGCAATTGCCCTTCGTACCGCCATCCGAATATCCTAAGATACGCCAGAGAAACCCAGCGCAGCAGAGTCCTGACAACCGGCGTGTCAAACACGGTGTTTTGCATGCTAGCACTCCTTCCTCGTGTTGTACGAGCTACGCATTCATATCATGAAACAACCCCTGTTTATTGTAAAACAAATGCAAACAGAATCAGGCTTTTTTGTACTATTTTCAATTTATTATCACTCCTTTGGAAACGACCCTCCCGTTGAGTGCTCGCACTACTGTCAAGGCAGGGTGAATCATATGCAGACATCTCCGTGGTGAAACACCAAAACAAAACAACTCCCGATAATACCATTGAGAATTTTATTGCCAACCTATTGTGAGTGGTATATGGCTCTGTGCACTGTCTGGGACATGCATCTGCATCATGGACAGAGAAAGGATTAATATGAAGCAGCTTCTTCAAAATAACAACATCAGAAATATAGCAATCATTGCCCATGTCGATCACGGGAAGACCACCCTCGTGGATGCCATGTTTTCACAAAGCGGAGTATTTCGCGAAGGACAGGACGTTCAGACCAGGGTCATGGACAATATGGAACTGGAGCGCGAGCGTGGTATAACGATCGCGGCCAAAAACTGTTCCATCATCTGGAAGGACGTCAAGATCAATATCATCGACACTCCCGGACATGCCGATTTTGGCGGCGAGGTTGAACGCTCCCTTTCCATGGCTGATGGTGCTATCCTGCTGGTGGATGCGTCCGAAGGTCCTCTGCCGCAGACACGATTTGTCTTGAACAAGGCCTTGGAGGCACATCTGAAAGTCATTGTGGTTATCAACAAAATCGACCGCAAAGATGCCAGACCCGCTGAGGTTCTCAATGAGATATACGACCTCTTTATCGATCTGAACGCCACTGATGAACAGTTGGATTTTCCGTATCTCTATGCCATCGGGCGTGACGGCACCGCCATGAAAACCCTTGAGGAAGAAGGCCGCAATCTGCATGTCCTTTTTGATACGATCCTCTCCGAGATACCGGGGCCGTCATATGACACTGAGGAACCTTTTCAGATGCTGGTAGCTGATCTCGACTACAGTGACTACCTCGGCAGACTGGCCATCGGTAAAATCTTTCACGGACAGGTGTCCGGTCATGAGTCTCTGCTCTGCATCAACGCAGACGGTGAACATATGCCGCTGAGGGTCAGCAAACTGCAGACCTACCAGGGGCT
>CAYRCP010000275.1:0-1537 GCA_964422755.1 uncultured Bacteriovoracaceae bacterium
CCAGTTCTGAGAGGAGGCAGGCCCGCAGAGAAATCTATTGAGTTGCCGGAAGGGGCTATCGCTCAAGATGCACTGAACGAGTTGGGGGTCAGAAAGGACGCTGAATTCATGATTCTGATCAACGAGCGGCCCTCCAATGAAAATGCCCCCCTGTCCGACGGGGATGTTTTTACGATCATGCCACCGGTTTCCGCGGCATAAACCTCTAAGATGCGCACTTAAGGATATGTCTGATGAAGAAAGAGCATATCTTTGCCAGAAATATCGCTTTTTGGGGAGATAAACAGCAGGATTTCTTCGCCGGTAAATCCATTTTTATAGCGGGAGTAGGAGCTATCGGCTGTATTGTCGCCGAGATCCTCGTGCGCAGCGGCATCGGAAGGCTGTACATTGCCGACAGAGGCATCATAGATCCCCCTGATCTGAACAGGCAGGCCCTGTACACTACTTCCGACATGGATAAGGCCAAGGTCGCTGTCGCTGCGGAGAGACTGAGCGCCATGACCGGCCATACCGAGATTATAGAAATGAATGTATCGATTGGCGATACTGATATCTCGGAGGCTGTTGCCGGGTGTCAGGGTATTGCCGACTGCCTGGATAATTTTCCGAGCCGGTTTGCCCTGGAGAAGTACCTGAGACAGGATATGTTCATGGTTACCGGTGCACTTCTGGGTGATTACGGACAAATGACCACGGTTATACCCTCTCGGACCGTGATGCTCTCTGAACTCTATGCCGGACTCGGCCGGACCGACAAGACTGTCCCGGTCACACCGTCAATCGTTTTCTGCATCGGCAGCCTTATGGCCCAGGAGATTCTCAAGAACCTGCTGGGTGAACCGGAACTCGCAGGGCAGCTGCTCGTGGCGGGGATGTCCGGCCTGTTTTTCGAACGTGTTAACCTGAAACCGGCTGCATCTTCCTGATTCATCGAATGCATTGTTGACAAGAACGATTTTTAGCTGTTAATAGTCTACCAAAACAGTAGAGATGGTAGACAATAAAAGGATGGTATATGAAACTCTCCACCAGGGGTCGTTACAGTGTGAGGATAATGCTCGATCTGGCAATGCATGATGATGCCGGTCCGGTCTTTTTAAAGGATATCGCGCTGCGCCAGCAGATCTCCCATAAGTATCTCTGGCAGCTGATACACCCTTTGAAGACAATGGGCCTGATAACATCTACGCGGGGTGCAAACGGCGGATACAGCCTTGCACGGCCAGCCTCACGGATAACTTTGAAAGATATTATTCAGGTAGGGGAAGGATCGCTGTCTCTGGTGGATTGTGTAGACAATTCCGGGGGATGCGGCAGGTCTGATCTGTGTGTGTACCGGGATGTCTGGATGGAAGCCACACGGAAGATGCTCGATACCTTCGAGTCGCTGACCCTTAAAGACATGGTCGAGCGCCAGAAGGCCAAGATCGCAGGCATACGAGAGCAATAATCCAATTCTTACACGGCCGACACAGAGAGGGAGAACAGCATGAGAGATAAAACGAATAAGGCACGGGTTGTAGCTGTCTGCACG
>CAYRCP010000275.1:1637-3380 GCA_964422755.1 uncultured Bacteriovoracaceae bacterium
TCTGCACGGGTAGTTGCAGGCTATGGAATTGCAGACGATGCCCATGCCGACACGGAAACAAAAAGGCAGGTAAGCCTGCTTGCCATCGAGAGCATTGAAAAGATGAAGGGCCTGTCACGCAAACTCATGCCCGGCGATTTTGGTGAAAATCTGACCATTGAGGGAATCGATATCATGTCTTATCCGGTGGGCACCCGTGTTTACATCGGGAAAGAGGTTATTCTCGAGATAACCCGGATCGGCAAGACTTGCCACAAGGGATGTGCCATATTCCGGGAGGTGGGCACCTGCATTATGCCCCGCGAAGGGGTTTTTGCCCGGGTCATTAACGGCGGCGATGTCGCTGCCGGAGATGAGCTCGAGATTCAACAGGGATGAAAGGGGTTCTCTCCGGGAAACCATACACATGGTGCGTGTATCATACCGGGAAAGGAAGGACTTCTCCGGTTAAATTGTCCTTCAACTGGAAATCATCCAGGCATAACCCTATTTATTACATAGTAAATGCACAGTAAAAGCTGTCCCCGGCTAACACAGGTGCAGCGGAGGTTTAAATGGAAAAACGCAAGGTGTATTTTGATAACAATGCAACAACACCACTTCACCCGGAAGTGAAAGAAACAATGATAGAACTGATGGATGTCTTCGGTAATCCTTCCAGCCTTCACGGGTTTGGACGGCAGGCCAGGGGGTATGTCGAAGATGCCAGGACAAAAGTTGCCGATTTTATCGGTGCGGCCTCTGATGAGGTAATGTTCGTAGGGAGCGGGTCCGAAGCGAACAACACCGTGCTGTCCATCCTGACAAACCAGTGCAGGAAGTGTCAATTCGATTGCAGAAACGGCGGGGGGCTCATCACCACCACCATCGAACATCCCTGCATTCTGGAGAGCTCGAAGTGTCTTGCCGAAAGGGGTATCGATGTCTCATATATCGAGGTGGATCAGTACGGCAAGGTGGACATGGATCAGATCCGCGAGATGGTGACCCAAAAAACCGGCCTGGTATCGGTAATGATGGCGAATAACGAGATCGGTACGATCCAGGACATCAGGACCATTGCCGGGATCGTGCACGAAAAGGGTGCACTCTTTCACACCGATGCGGTTCAGGCAGTGGGCAAGATCCCGGTGAATGTGACAGATCTGGATGTGGATTTTCTCACACTCTCAGGACACAAAATCTACGGGCCAAAGGGTATCGGTGCACTCTATGTCAGAAAGGGATCACCATTCTGTCCTCTGATCCGCGGCGGTCACCAGGAAAAAGGCAGGCGGGCGGGAACGGAAAATACCATCGGCATCGTCGGGCTCGGCAAGGCCATAGAGATGCGTACAAAAGAAATGGATGCTGAGGAAACGTGTCTTCTCGGACTGAAGAAAAGGCTGAGAGAGGGGATAGAGGAGAAAATCCCTGATTCCCGTTTTATCGGACACCCCACGGATTGTCTCCCGGGCACGCTCAATGTATCGTTCGACGGGGCAGAGGGAGAAGCGATTATCCTCTATCTTGATCTCGAAGGGATAGCGGTGTCAACCGGGTCTGCCTGTGCATCCGGTTCGCTCGATCCTTCACACGTGATTCTGGCCGCCGGGTTTCCCGCCGAATGTGCACACGGATCGATCCGCATCAGCCTGGGCAGAGACAATACCGCAGAAGATATCGAGTACATGCTCGATGTGCTCCCGCCGATCATGGAGAGAATCAGGTCCATGTCAACGGTATATGCAAGGAGACAATAAT
>CAYRCP010000276.1:0-3376 GCA_964422755.1 uncultured Bacteriovoracaceae bacterium
ATCTCCGGCGATTCGCCGGCTTGCAATGACAGGCATCAGACTTTTTGCGAGGACTATCAAAGATAGATCATTTACAAAAAACCAGAACCGCACCCATATGCAAGGGTACGGTTCTGGTTTCGATATTTTTTGTTTTGCTTACATCATTTCGATAATGGTTGCCAGGGATACGCCGCCGCCGCCGCAAATGGTGGCAAGTCCAAGCTGCTTTCCCCTGTTCTTCATGGCATAGATGAGCGAGACCATGATGCGAGCACCGGTGCAGCCCACCGGATGGCCAATGCCGATGCCTGATCCATTGACATTCGTGATCTCTCTGTTCAGCCCGAGTTCCTTTTCGCAGCCAAGATACTGTGCGGCAAAGGCCTCGTTGAGCTCGATGAGTTCGAAATCGTCGAGTTTGTAATTCGGGTTCCTCTTGAGGAGGTCCTTTACTGCCGGCACCGGGCTCAGCCCCATGACCGACGGATGGCAGGCACCTCTGCCGGTTGCCTTTATTTTCGCGATAGGAGTCAACCCGAGCTCTTTTGCCTTGTCAGCAGACATGATGATCATAGCAGCTGCACCGTCATTGAGGCCGGAAGCGTTTCCTGCCGTCACTTTCCCGATCTTGGGTACAAAAGCGGGTGGGAGTGCGGCAAGTTTATCCATGGTCATCCCCGGCCTGAAATGCTCGTCCTTGTCAAATATGACAGGCGGCTTGCCTCTCTTCTGGGGTATCTCGATCGGCACGATTTCATCTTTGAAATCTCCTTCGTTTGTCGCCCGTTCCACGCCGTTGTGACTTTTCAGAGCTATCTCGTCCATCTCTTCCCTGGTTATGTTGTACAGTTCCGCAATGAATTCAGCGGTGTGGCCCATGATATACGGCTTGCCCTTGTACATATCAAACAGTGCACCTTTATTGAGCGGACCGTCGTCAGATAACGGCATGATGTGTGATCCGCAGTGCAGGCCATGAATCATGGCATCCTCAAGAGCCTTGTCCTGAAGCCTGCATCCCCACCTGGCATCCTGGGACACATAGGGAACACCGGACATGTGCTCTGTGCCGCCTGACAGGATAATATCCGCCATGCCCGCCTGGATCATGGCCATACCGCTGACTGTTGCCTCCATTCCGGATATGCATACCCTGTTGACGGTAACAGCCGCTACTGATTCAGGGATGCCTGCGAGCAGGGCTGAGACACGTGCTACATTCAGTGCATTTACCGGCTCCAGGCAGCATCCGAACCGGACGTCATCGATCATGGCCGGGTCTATCCCTGCACGTTCCACCGCGCCTTTCATGGCAACGGCACCGATATGTGCTCCGTTCATATTTTTCAAGCTTCCGCCAAAGGTTCCGACAGCTGTTCTGCATGCAGAAACAATAACTACATCTTTCATGAGATCCCCCTTGTATAAGAATTTTCTTGTCTATTTAAAGACGTATAATTGAGTACTTGACAGACAATGAATACTCATTCACTGCACTGTATAGCCCAAACCGTCGAGCAAGTAAAGGAGAAATGATCGGCCGCATTCTTGCTGTAATTCCACCAAAAGTTCCGATGCCTTTGTCTGCCATGCAATGAACTGCCCTGCAGTCCCGCAAAATATCCATATTATGATACAACGATCACAAGAGAAGTACCTGTTTGATCCTTTATTATTCCATCCTGCGCTGCGGAGTAGTTCATCTCACCCCATTGTTTTTTCCAGTGCGTGAGCATTGCAGCAGTCAGGGAGCTCGTTTCTCAATGGTGCTATGTTCTATTATTATGCTCCATATAACTGTAAACCAATGATATGCTGTCATATATTGCACAGGATGTAAAAAAATATCCTTGACTGTACTGAAAAAAAGGAGCATCATAAAAGAAAATGCCGATCGGCATTTTCTTACAAGCATGGAATATAGAGCAACTATGAAATGTCAGCGCTGTGGCAAGTGCTGTCTGGCAAACTGTCTCTCCTTTGCAACTGAGGAGGATCTTGCACGCTGGAAACATGAGGGGCGCGAGGATATTCTCCATCTCATTGAGAACACGCATGCCGTATGGGCAGGTGACCATCTCATCTCCAACGAAGACGGCCACTACCTGCACGGATGCCCGTTTCTCAACTGGGAGGAAGATCACTACGCGTGTGCTATCTATGAAACACGCCCTTGGGTGTGCAGGAACTACCAGCCCGGTTCATCCCTCATCTGTCCGCTGTACATGCAGCGCATACAGTTCGCATGATGTGAGCTGAGACTGGTAAGTTTTCCCCCGTAAAAAGGGGCAGGGCGAAGAAAGCGGTGTTTGCCGCTTGAGGGGATGTGTGCACTTTTATTGTCGTGCAGGGTAACTATGATGCCTTGACGAGCGGGAGCTCTTCCCAGCATGTGGTGAAGCGCGGGGACTTTTTTGTCTGGCGCATCCACCACGGGCGATCGAAACCGGCAGAAGCACACGATATGGTGCCTGATCCGAAGCGGGCGTTTATGCGGTCAATGGTCTGCATGAGGCTCACCTCTCTCGGTCCTTCGGGGGCCTGGTGGAACAGGTTCATCTGTACCCGGCCTCTGGGAACGATGTCGGCAAGCATCACTCCAACCTTGCGGTATGCCGGCCCCCCGCGGTATATCCGCTCGAGAAGTGCATGGGCATAGCCTATGAGTTGCGGCGTATAGGCGGTGGCAACCGGGATATTCGCCGATGCGATATGGGTTTTAGGAAACCCTTCATTGAAGGGGAATTCGATGAGCACGATCTCGATAAAGCCGGCTGCTCCTTGCTGTGCCCGCAGTTTCTCCGCTGCCCGCGAGGTATAGGCTGCAGCAGCCTCTTTGAGCTCCTTTATATGATAGACCTTCCGGCCGAATGAGCGCGAGCAGGCGATAGCCTTTTTCGGCGCCTCGTCCTGATCCAGCGGGATGCAGGACGTTCCTCGCAGCTCCATGACGGTTCTCAGCCCGGTTATCTTCAGGTGCTTCTTTGCCCATGAATCATCCACATCACGAAGGTCCCGGGCCGTGCGGACTCCGGACCCCCTGAGGAAACGGCTGTAGCGTCGTCCGATACCCCAGACATCCCCCACATCGATCTTGGGCAGAAAGTCTTCTGCACAAAGGGTGATGTCGAATACGCCGTCGCGGCAGGGGTCTTTTTTGGCAAAGAATGCTGCTGCCTTGGCGAGGGTTTTTGATGGGCCGATCCCCACGGAGACCGGGACTCCGATCCATTTTTTTACGGTTCGCCTGATATCTCCGGCATAGCCCTGAAGGTCCCCGGTGGTGCCGTCCAGGCCCAGAAAGGCCTCGTCTATGGAGTACACCTCTGCATCGGGACTGAATGATTCCAGCACGTCCATGATACGGCGGGAGATATCACCGTACAGACTGTAG
>CAYRCP010000277.1:0-3374 GCA_964422755.1 uncultured Bacteriovoracaceae bacterium
TGCCCTTCTGGGTTGAAATCGACGGAAACGGTCGGGAAATCGAGTCTGTGGTGGAACACTGGCGAGAGGCATATAGAGATCCCAGCTTTTATCCCCAGGAATACTACAAGGTGCGCACCTCGGATAAGAAAGTCTATGTCCTTAAGTACAGCACGTTGTTTGGGAGCTGGTGGATCAGTGAATCCGGAGTGATGAAATGATTGTTATCCCTGCTATTGATCTGCACGAAGGCAATGTTGTCCGGCTGAAAAAAGGTGCTTTTGATGATGTGACCTACTACAGCAAAGACCCTGCAGAGGTCGCTCTGGCATTCAAAGATGCCGGGGCCAAGCGTATTCATGTGGTGGATCTGGATGGTTCCGTGGAAGGAAAGGGGATGAACACCTCCGCTATTGCCTCCATATGTGCTCGTGTCCGGATGGATGTTGAACTGGGAGGCGGCATTCGAAGCATCGATGATGCCCGCAGGGTCTTTGACCTGGGCGTGACATATGCCATTTTAGGGACCATGGTGGTAAAGGACCCGGATGCCGCAAAGGAAATCATGCAGCTCTTTCCAGGCAAGGTGGCTCTCGGGATAGATGCGCTCAAGGGCCGTGTAGCCGTACACGGGTGGAAGGAAGTAACCGCAACGACTGCCCTTTCGCTGGCAAAGGAGTTCGAGGAGTTCGCTCCCGCGTTTGTCGTGTATACCGATATCGACCGGGATGGCATGCTGATCGGGCCGAACATCGATGAGACAAGGACCATGGCCGAAGGGGTGAACATACCGGTGGTTGCCTCGGGAGGGGTATCGAGCACCGAGGATCTTATCAAACTATCCGGCATACCCAAGCTCATGGGGGCCATTACCGGCAAGGCCATTTACGAAGGAAAGATAGACCTGAAGCAGGCTATAGCAAAGATTGAAATGTGAGAAGTGGAGGGATAAAAGATGGGATGTATCTTCTGCAAGATCGTTGGTAATGAGATACCCTCGGCAAAGGTTTATGAAGATGACCTGGTACTGGCCTTTGACGACATACAACCGCAGACACCGGTTCACGTTGTCATCGTTCCAAAGCAGCATATTGAAAACCTCAATGACCTCACTGATGGGCCGATCTGGTTTGCCATGCTGGGGGCAGCACAGGAAGTCGCAAGAATAAAAGGCATTGCCGAGTCCGGGTACAGGACCGTGATCAACTGCGGCAAGGACGGCACTCAGATCATCTGGCACCTTCACATGCATGTCATGGGCGGCAAACTGCTGGACAGCAAGATGGGGTAAAAACAGCATTCAGTAGTCAGAATACTGCATGAGCACAACGCTAATAGATACAAGTAGATAAAAAGTAATTCGTTCTCTGTGGTGAAGTTGCAATGAAAATGCCGATATTGTTCAAAGGTCACATAATCAAGCTGTTGTCAATGAACGTGTTTGCTGCGCCCTCACCTTACTTCACGCCAAGTGCCTGATGCCTGAAGCCTTGTTTTTATTCAACATACACGATGTATCCGCAGAGGTGAGTACCCTGTGCGTGAGAGGGGTGCACCGGAAAATCAGGAGACTGAAAGAGAGGTTCCAGAATGCGTGAAGTCCTCGATACCCGCTCCGATGATCTGTTGAGGGCTTTGAGCAGGTCGACATGGGTGAATTGTGAAGTCAGGGGTGCTATTGAAAAGACGATCCCTCCGCGGTTAATGCGCTCCATTACCAAGGTGTTGATCTTTGTGTATTCTTCATAATCCCTGATAGAGGAACCCGGGTCGCATACAATAATATCATATGTCGTGCGCTCTTCACTGAGAAATCTGAAGGCATCGTCGCGAACATGCTTCCAGGCGAACTGTTTGGTCTGGTTGATCTCCATGTTTTTCTTGAGCAGTGCCTGGGCTGGAGACGCATTGTCCACCGATACCACGGATTTGGCTCCACCTCCCAGGGCATATATTGAAAAGGCCCCGGTATAGGAGAAGAGGTCGAGCACATCTTTGCCGCGGGCCAAGGATTGAAGACGCTGCCTGCTGCTTCTGCGATCCAGGTAAAAACCGGTCCGCTCTCCGGTGAGAACATCCACGACGAACGAGTGGCCTGACTCCAAGACCTTGATTTCCCTATTGCTCAAGTCTCCGTACAAAGGCCCGCTCAAGGGGCGCAGCCCCTCCGAATTTCTGGATTTTACATCGGAGCGTTCGTGGATTATGCTTTCGGGGTAGAGCCCCCGGAAGATATCCACGATCTCTTGCTTGAATTCTTCTATGCCTGCACACAAAAACTGCATGACCAGGACATCACCATAGATATCGACTACAAGACCGGGGATGCCGTCGCCTTCTCCATGAATGATGCGGTAGCAGGTGGTATGCTCGGAAATAATCCCCTGTCTCATCTCAAGAGAGCGGGTAATTTTCTTTCGGAAGAATGCCTCGTCAATAGCCTCTTTTCCCCTTGTGAGCACGCGCACGGCGATCTGGGAAAACGGGCTGTAGAAACCCTGACAGACGAAGCGGCCTTTTGCATCGATTACCCTGCACAGGCTCTTTTTATCAGAGGAGCCCTGAACCTTGTCCACTGCACCGGAGAAGACCCATGGATGACCCTTGAGAACAGGGAGTTCTTTTTTTTCTTTCAATTGTATGATCAGCATCGTGATGAGCCTTTATCATAGTTTTTCACCGTATGCCACAGGGGATTAGGTGTCATGATACGGCGATAATGGGTTGTCATGAGTGCTGGAGGTGCATACTCAGTCAATGTTGCCAGTGGTTTGTTTCTCTAAGAAGGTGCAGATGCCGGGGATATCATCAAAAGTAAAGTGTTTAATGCCGGCATCGACATACTCGTCACTGATGATGGCGATAAATTCTTCACTGGGTTCTTCCAGGCACAGGGGGCTCCCGTAAAGGGTTTTATTAAAGACTTCTATCTTTCTGTAGGGGCCCGACTTGAATCCTTCTACGATCACGATGTCAGTGTCCCTTGATGCAAGGAAGGTGAGGTAGTCGATATCGGGGCATGTTTTTTCATAGAGGACCAGGGCATTGTCGGAGAAGATAATGATGCGGTCGGCCCCTTTCTGTGCGAATTTATCGGTATCTTTGCCTTTTTTGTCTACAGAAGGGAGGTGTACGCTGTGCTTGACGGCAGCGATCTTTTTCCCCCGTTTCTTGAGTTCTTCTATGACCTGTTCGATGATATAGGTCTTTCCGCTGTTTGTTCCCTTTGCTACAAATGATACGATGTTTTCATACATGAGGTATCCTGTCAGTGCGTGTATTTTTCCCCGGGAGCCCAATCAATAGAGTTCAATATGTGCTTGCTGTTCACCATATTTTGTATTCTATGACAAAAGTGATCGGTTTGGCAAACTGTAACTACTCAGGTAGGTAGG
>CAYRCP010000278.1:0-3358 GCA_964422755.1 uncultured Bacteriovoracaceae bacterium
TGGATTATCTCAAGGGTGAACATCCCCAGACCATTGCACTGGTTCTGGCACACCTCGATTCTACCAAGGCTGCTCAGATTATCAAGGAACTCCCGGAAAAACTTCAGCCTGAGATCATCTTCAGGATGGCCAACCTGGGCATGATCCCTTCCGGGGTCATCGAGGACATCGATAATGTACTCAAAAAAGAGATCGAGGCCATGGGATCGACTGAGAGCAAAAAGCTCGGCGGGGTCGAGACCGTTGCCGAGATCATGAACCAGATGGATCATACCACGGAAAACAACATCTTTTCCTCTCTCGAGGAATTGGATGCTGATCTTGCAGAGGGGATACGGCAGAAGATGTTCGTCTTTGAGGATCTGGCCTCTCTCGACAACCGCGGCATCCAGACCATCCTGAAAGAGATCACGAACGAAGACCTGTCTCTGGCACTCAAGACAGCGAGCGACAACCTGAAGAATCTCATCCTGAACAATATGTCATCGCGTGCATCCGAGATGCTCGTTGATGACATGGAGGCCATGGGCCCGGTAAAGCTCTCCGACGTGGAAAGCGCACAGCAGATCATCGTGCGTGTAGCGAGAAAGCTCGAGGCCGCAGGAAAGATCGTAATTGGAAAAGGCGGTGAGGATGTCCTCGTCTAAGATACTCAAGAACACGAAAAACAACGGCTATTCCATAACATCCTATGACATAGAGGACATGGGGGCCAGGGCAAAACCCAACAAGACCGAGGAAGCCCGTATACAGGCAGCCGAGATTGTCAGAAAGGCAAAGTCCATCAAAGAGACCATCGAGATGCAGGCCTATAATGAAGGCATCGAAAAAGGCCAGGCCGAAGGACGGAAAATGGCCATCAAGAAAAGCGAACCCCTCTTTGACACCTTCAAAAATGCCATTGACGAACTATCGTGCATCAGACAATCTATTGTCGAAAAGCATCAGGACCAACTCCTTGAAATCATCTTTCTCATTGCAGAGAAGATTATCCACAGATCCATCCAACTCCAGCCGGAGGTCATACTGGATACGGTACGGGCCGCAAGCACCCACCTTATGGAGAGCGATGACATACGCTTGAGACTCCACCCTTCGGATTTCGAATACATGCGTGATATCGAGAAGATCCTGGATAAAAAACTCTCCGGGAAAAACCAGATTCACATCATCGAAGACACCTCTATTGATCGCGGCGGCATCATTATCGACACAGAGTTTGGAGAAATTGACGCCACCATCAGATCGCAGATCGATCATATGAAGGACATGCTGAGCGACCATGACTGACCTGAAAAAATTCATCACACCGCTTAAAGAAATCGACCCCATCCAGGTGCGGGGCAAGGTAACCAATATCGTGGGGCTGGTGGTGGAAGGGCACGGGCCGGGAAGCGCCATGGGAGGCATGTGTGAGATCTATTCGAAACAGATGAACCACTCCATCATGGCAGAAGTCGTCGGTTTCAGGGATAAACGGGTGTTGCTGATGCCGCTTGGCGATCTCGACGGCATCGGACCGGGCAGCACGATAATTGCCAGGAAATCAAACCCGGTTGCCAAAGTAGGAAACAACCTGCTGGGAAGAGTGATCGATGGCATGGGCAATCCCCTGGATGGAAAAGGACCCCTGGTGCTCGATCATGAAATGCCCCTGTACGGCAATCATACCAATCCCTTGAATAAACGGCGGATTGACGAACCGTTAGACCTCGGGGTCGCTGCAATCAACAGCATTACCACCATCGGCAAAGGCCAGCGCATGGCGATCATGGCCGGCTCAGGGGTGGGCAAGAGTGTGCTCTTGGGCATGATGGCACGCAACACCAAGGCCGATGTCAATGTCATCGCGCTTATCGGGGAGCGAGGCAGAGAGGTCAAGGAATTCATCGAGAAAGACCTCGGCGAAGAAGGCATGAAGCGTTCGATCGTGATTGCCGCTGTCTCGGATCAGCCCGCCCTTATCCGTATACGAGGCGCCTATCTGGCCACCACCATCGCAGAATTTTTCCGAAACCAGGGCAGCGACGTCCTGTTCATGATGGATTCGGTGACCCGCTACGCCATGTCCATGAGGGAGATCGGGCTGGCCGTGGGTGAGCCCCCCACCACAAAGGGATATACCCCGTCATGTTTTGCCAAGCTGCCGAAACTCCTGGAACGGGCAGGAAATACCTCTTCACAGGGCAGCATAACAGGCCTCTATACGGTCCTGGTCGAAGGCGACGATTTCAACGAACCCGTAGCAGACAGTGTGCGTTCCATTGTTGACGGCCATATTGTCCTGTCCAGAGATCTTGCAGCGCAGAACCACTACCCCGCCATTGACATCTTGAACAGCGTGAGCAGGGTCATGAACGATATCGTAGACACAGAGCACCTCACCTGTGCGAAAAAGATCCTCGAACTCTGTGCAACCTATGAGGATGCAAAAGACCTCATCAATATCGGTGCATACGTGTCCGGGAACAACCCGAAGATCGATACTGCAATAGCGCATATCGAGGCTATCAACAGCTTCCTCACCCAGGGGATCGATACAAAGATCTCATTAGAGGAATCGCGCGGGCATATGATGAATATCCTGGGAAATCTGAACTGAGGTAGATAAAAATGGGCTTTACATTTCGATATGAAACGCTGCGTAAAGTGAGAAAGATCAAAGAAAACATGGCTCAGCAGACCTTTTCTCAGGCCCAGCGGCATTATATCAATCTTGAAAACCTGAAAAACTTGAGGATTACGGCAAAAAACGATGTGCAAAAAGAGCTCAAAACAAGGATGAACAGCGGCCTTAAATCCTTACAGATGAAACAGTACTATGACTACCTCGCCTTTTTAGAAGAAACCATCCAGCAACTCGATAAGAACCTGGCTGCCGCACAAAAACAACTCGATGACAAAAGGGAACAAATGCTCAGTGCAAAGAGGGAACACAAGGCCATCGAGCGGCTGAAAGAATTGGACGAGGAACGCTACCTATCTGAGCAGAACAGAAAAGAGATGTGTTTTATCGATGAGATGGCAATCTTACGCCACGGAGGAAGCCGATGACGGGAAAAAAGATACTCCTCATAGTCTTGATTATCAATATAGCCTTTCTTGGTTTTTATATCCGGGCCAATCCTATCTCCGCAGCCGAAGAAAACCAGATTGAGACAGCAGCCACCCAGCAGCAGGAAGAGGAGACAGCCGGGAACCCGCAGGATCAGTGGGAGATGATCAGACAGCGCAACGAGATGCTCACGCTGCGGGAAGAAGAACTCAAAGAGCTGGAAAAACAGGTTGAAGAAAAGATCAAAACCCTCGAGGCCCTCGAGGCATCCATACAATCCGAGGTGGATACCTACAAGCAATT
>CAYRCP010000279.1:0-3353 GCA_964422755.1 uncultured Bacteriovoracaceae bacterium
AATCTCCTTTGCAATAGCCGCAAACGTACCGCCGAGCTCCCGGCTCTCCCCTTCCAGCATGGTGGAGAGAATCATGGTTTCGAAATTCAACTCCCGTGCACGCTCTGCCGCACCTTCACAGGCAGCGGTTCCGGCAACCACGATAAAGTTGTCGATCTTGTGGTCAGAGAGGTCCTTGGGCGTCTCCTGATCCTCACCGCCCTCTTTGAGATACCGGCTCACCGAGGCCGGCACTTTATCCCAGAGTTCGTACTTGGTAAGCGTCCGGCGCGCATCTTCGAAGCTCGCCGTATCAGGCACGGTGGGACAGGTAATATAGTCGAGAGGATCACCGATCACATCGGAAACAGTCAGATTGATGAGATGTGCCTCGGGGTGAATGGCCTGAGCAAGCCTTCCGCCCTTGATCAAGCTCAAATGTTTTCGTACAGCATTGATCTCGATGATATTGGCGCTGCAGGTCAGGAGCAGATTGCTGACGAGTTTCTTTTCATCCAGGGTGACTCCCTCGACCGGATAGGGCATGAGAGCCGAGCTCCCGCCGGTGATGCCGGCAAACACAATGTCGCCAGGGGCTGTCTTTGCGGCCAGGGCAAGGGCCTCCTTAGCTCCTTCAAATCCTGCCTCGTCAGGAATGGGATGGCTAGCTAAATACAGCCGGGAATGTGACAGGGTCCCTTCCTGGTCATATTTACAAATAACCACACCGTCTTCGATCCTCTCTCCCAGGATGTCTTCAAGCGCCTTCGCTATAGGATAGGTCGCTTTTCCGGTGCCCAGGAGAAAAATCCTGCCGTGTTTTTTCAGATCAAAGCGAAGTTCCCCGACATGCAGGATGTCTCCCTTAATGCATACCAGATCTTTTACTGCCTTGTATGGGTCTGCTTTGGCCAGTCCATGTTCAACAATATCCAGGGCAATCCGGCGCAGCTTCTCGCTGCCGTGCGCCAGAAGTGTTTCAAGGTTTTTGATGTAACTCATTGGGAAAGCCTCCTGAGATTGTCCGTGTGCAACAGGGTGCGGTAGGCAATGGCAAAAATAAATCATCCCTGTTGCACACGATAAAACCACTTCTGTACTTCTTTACCGGGAACTACGTATACTTGTCCCCGTAATTCCTTTTGTTCAGTTACCGAAAAAGCCTAAAATGCGCAGCGGAAATTTCTTCCGGCATAAACTGCCTGAGATCCCAACTCTTCCTCGATCTGGAAGAGACGGTTGTACTTGGCAGTTCTTTCGCCACGGACACCCGCACCTGTCTTGATCTGGCCGGCGTTGATACCGACGACGAAATCAGCGATGATGGGATCTTCGGTTTCACCTGAACGCTCGGAAACCATAATCCCGAAGCCCTGCCGATAGGAGAGTTCAGCCGCGTCGAGTGCTTCGGAGAGCGTTCCGATCTGGTTGAATTTCCAAAGCAGTGCATCGGATGCGCCCAGAGGAGCCCTCTCACGGATACGATCCGGATTTGTGCAGAAGAAGTCGTCACCGATGATCTGGATACCCAGTTCCTTGGTTGCCCTGACAAAGCCATCGATATCGTCTTCGTCAAATGGGTCCTCGATTGACGCGATGGGATAGGTCTTGATGAGATCCTTGTAGTAATCGAGCAATTCGCCGGTGCTCAGTTCTTCGCCTTCAAGGGTGTATTTCTGTGTCTCTTGATTATAGAAGTGTGTAGCTGCAACGTCGAAACCGTAGACAATCTTATCGGTATGCCCTGCACGCTCCACTGCCAGGACGAGACAGTCCATTGCCTCGCGAACCTTCTTTATCGGTGTGGCAAACCCGCCTTCATCACCAACATTGGCTGCTATCTTGCCGTAATTCTTGATGACGATCTCGCGGAGCTTGTTGTTGACGGCATTGCCGATGGTCATTGCCTCCCTGAAGGTCTCGGCGCCGATGGGGAAGATGCAGAATTCCTGAAAATCGAGATAGTTGGATGTCAGCTTGCCGCCGTTGAGCAGGTTCAAGAGGGGAACGGGCAGTACATGCGCATTGCAGTTCACGTACCGGTACAGGGGAAGATTAACCGATATGGAAGCGGCACGTGCCACTGCCACAGAAACTCCGGCAAGGGCATTCGCCCCGAGATTGGACTTGTCTTTGCTTCCATCGAGACCGCGCAATTTCTCATCGACCTTGCGCTGGTCGGTTACATCCATGCCTATGACGGCGGGTCCGAGGATATCATTGACATTCTTGACCGCCCTGCGGACGCCCATACCGTCATATCTCTCCTCATTATCACGGATCTCCATGGCCTCGTTGGCACCCGTGGACCGGCCTGAAGGCACATCAGCCCTGCCGAGGATCTCATTATTTACCCATACATCGACCTGTACTGTTGGATTCCATCGGCAGTCAAGTATTTCCCTGGCTGTCACGCCTGTAATTTTGAATTTCTTCATGATAAAACTACTCCTTTTAACTCTTTTGATTTATTGTGTTAATGTACTATTTTAATATTGATAATGCCCGCTGCGCCTGGGGATAAAACAGCACTGTAGGTTCCTGGTTCGCGACCATGTTCATAGCCTTGTCCATTGCTTCCTGCGGAGATCCTGCCGCATCCATGAACATATCGTTCAATATGGACGCCTTAACGTTCGGCGATGACACGACGATACGGATTCCTCGAAGAAGGATCTTCCCCAGCAGGAGTGCATGATCCATCTGTATCCGGTAATCGTGATTCAGACGCTCGATGACCTCTTCAATGTTTTGTGCCCCCTGGTAGGGAATCAGCATATCCTCGGTGCCGAGTCCGTCTGAGCAGGAGCTGTACAGGACAAGAACCCCTCCTGGAGCCATAACCGGGGCCAGGGCAATCAGGGGCTTGACTGACTGGTAAAAATTGATGTTCAAAGGCCTCCCCGGGGTGGTTACAATGATATCGGGGCTTTTCGTCAATGAGAGCTGGCAGTACGCTCTCATGAAACTCACCGCTGCCTGGTGCGCCTCGATAAGATCTCCGGCGAATATTCCTACGGTCTGGCCTGCCTGGTTCAGGACCAGATTGACGGTAAAATGGATCTTCAGCATATCGGCCGCTTCGATCATGTCTTCATGAATCGGATTATTCAGCATTTGTCCTGGCCCAGCCTGAGGCGACATCAGCATCTCGGGCCGGTGGTTGACTTCGATGGTCCTTTCACTGGCGATTCCGGGAAGAACCGACTTCCTTCCTCCTGAAAATCCCGCAAATTCGTGCGGTTCCACTTTTCCCACCGAAATCCTCAGGTCCGCATCGAATACCGTCTTCGAGACTTCAACGGGCGTTCCGAGCGAGGTCTTGCCGATAGAGACGAGCTTATCTTCATCATAGGGATCATGGCTTATGACCT
>CAYRCP010000280.1:0-3341 GCA_964422755.1 uncultured Bacteriovoracaceae bacterium
GTACGCCTGGCAACCCCGGCGATGATCTCACCGTCTGTGCTTCTGGAGATCATCAGCGGCGGCTGATATTTGCGGTAGTTCTGAAAATACCTGATGGCAGAGAAGAACTGCTGATGCCAGCAGCATAGAACTACAGCCCCGCCTTTTTCCATGTGATCCATCCAGGTATGTTCATTGACCACCTTGAGCCGGAAGGTGGCGGAGTAGCTTCGAATACATCGATACAGCAGGGATAAGGTAAATTCCCGGGTGATGAGGGATTTTTTTCTTTTTGTCATCGTGTTTTGTTCTTCACCATAGTTAGTCTATGTTCTCGATGAGCGGTACTGTAACAGGAAATATTTGTGTGTGTAAATGTATTTAACAAAGTTTTACAATGGGATTCATCGCTTTTTCTCATAATGAAGTTGGGGTAGGCGCTTAGTTGTAAACTTTCTGCAGTATGGTAACTGAATAGAAGGGAAACTCGCGCAAAGGCGCCAAGACGCAAAGAATGACTGAACATGAGATCGGAATGGTCATTGTTGATCCCTTGGCGCCTTGGCGGCTTGGCGCGAGAATGAAATATTTCTGAACAACGTTTCACGTAACGGCTATTTCGCCGGCGCTTTGAGGTCGCATGGGCTATGCGGCGTTTTTAGCAACTCACTTTTTTAAAACATCTTGGTTTAAGGCTTGTCCGGGTTAGGTAAGGGTGACAAGTACGTAAACGTGTTGCCGGGATTCAGAAACCATGAGGTTCTTCAGGCCTGTCAGGCCCCCGGTTCGCTCTGATCGTCTTTCTCAAGGGGCTTCAAATCCACCAGGGTGGCTCCCCATCCGCCCTGTGTCCCTCCTGCCAGGCGGTATGAGACTACATCGGGGTGTGTCTCGAGAATGGAGTGAACAATCCGCCTGAGGGTTCCGGTGCCTTTGCCATGGACAATCCTTACCAGCACAATACCCTTTTCACGGCACGCCTGAAGGTAATCGGGCACGAGTTCTTTCACCTCCCGCGGGTGAAAGATGTGCAGGTCCAGGGTGCCGTCTATTACGAGTTCATGATACTCGTTTTCATCATGGTATTCATCATCCATTGATCAGCCTTCAGCCTCTCCACCTGAGTAGTTGAAAACTTAAATAAACATGTTGGCATGCAGCTCTTCAGATCGTAGGCGGTTTCATCGTTCGTTGTGGCCAGTTGGCCCTGCCTGTCTGCATAAAGGCCCCCACCGGGGATGATGCGCTGCACCCCATCATGTGCATCTGGATCTATTTTCCGCAGCACTTCTTGTATTTAAGCCCGCTGCCACAGGGACACGGATCGTTTCTCCCTACCTTGGGGTTGTCGCGGATTACGGGTTTCTGGGGAACCATAGTGCCCTCGTTAAAGTACCATGTATCCTCTTCTTTGATGAAATCGGCTGATTCATGATGATACTGCTTGTTGTTGCGGTATTTGAAGTGGGCAATGAATTCCACCGTTCCTGTGGTGTCATTCTCTTCGCCCGCTTCTGTATTGATGATCTCAAGTCCCTCCCACTGGGATTTCTCGGACCAGTTGCGTGTGCTTTTCTCATCATAGTCATCCCTCTTGCTCGGATGGGTAGACTGGTAAATATGATCCAGCTCTTTCATTACATATGCACTGTAGCGTGAACGCATCAGCTGCTGGGCTGTTTTTGCAACCTGCTCCCCCTTGATTATGGGTTCGCAGCACTCAGAATACTGAAGTTTGGACCCGCATGGACATTCGCTCATGATTATCTCCTTTTATGGATGTTGCTTCGGTTTCATATTTTTCTATGTATATACTCTGACATGTTAGGTGACAGGGCTTAATATGCAAGCTGAGATGAGTCCGCCACCCCCAGGGCCTTGTATATTTCCAGCGTGGCATTGGCATTGTTCAGTGTATAGAAGTGGATTCCCCGGACATGGTTGTCGATGAGGTCGCGTACCTGCTCGGTTGCCCAGTGGATACCGACCTTTTCCACATTTCCTCCTGCCTCGGCCCGCTTGACCGCTTTCAACAACGGAGCGGGAAATCGTGCCCCGGCTGCAAGCTCGGCCATACGGATCATCCCGCTCTTTGTGATAACCGGCATGATCCCGGCAATGATAGGGACATGGATACCCGCGATCTCGCACCGTTCGCGAAAATCATAAAAATCCCTGTTATCGAAAAAGAGCTGGGTGATGATGTAATCCGCCCCGGCATCGACCTTTGCCTTGAGGAGGTCGATCTCAACGAGTCTGTTGGGGCTTTCGGGATGCCCTTCGGGAAATCCCGCCACACCGACACTCATGCGGGGAAAATGTTTCTTGATAAAGGTGACGAGGTCTATGGCATAGGCGAATCCGTCTGCACCGGCTTTCCAGGTTGTCTGCCCGGCCGGCGGATCGCCCCTGAGCGCAAGGATATTTTTAATGTCATGCTTGTCGTATCGCTCCAGAATCTTCATGATATCATCCCTGCACGATTCAACACAGGTGAGGTGCGAAACCACTGAGAGGTCGGTCTCTTTTTTTATGCGCATGACAATGTTATGCGTATTGTCGCGGGTTGAACCGCCGGCGCCGTAGGTAACACTTACCCAGGACGGTTTTAACGCCCTCAGGTCTGCGATGGTGTCAAAGAGTTTGTCCCATGCATCATGGGTTTTCGGCGGAAAGAATTCAAAGCTGAACGTCGTATTCGTAGAGCTGAGTATGTCTCGTATCAACATGAAACTCCTATTCTATAGCTAATTGTTCCTATCATAAAAAATGAACCTAAATAAGCTAGCATAAAAAGGCAAGGAACACCTAGGCGAAATTTAGTGCCTGTATGCACAATCCCTGCCTCTGTTTCTCTGTGTAGTCCTGGAAGAGGCGTACAAAACATCTGAGCGTTGATGCGATAAAAGGCCTAAAATATTATACGATTACCTCAAGCATCTTTAGATACGTGGCCGGTATTTCAAAAGGCTTTGCGCAGATATATTCCTGCGCAAGGGTCTTCATCCATTCCCTGGATATATCGATGTCTTGTGCGACAATACAATGCTTGTCACCTTCCCGGATGATCTCATAGTGCTTCAACTGTATCCGGATGGGCTCGGACTCTCCTTTGAGCAGTATCTCCAGATGGATCTCCTTGCTTGTTGAATCGAGCTTCAGGTTCAGGATCTTCCCGAATCTCTCGGCGTAACGCTGCAACAGTTTTTCCAGTCCAAGGGAAACGGCCCTGTCTTTCCCCTTGCGTGCAATTTTATTCAGCGTCCCCATTTGTCAGGATTCCATGCCTGCTGCGGTCTTGGAGGTCATTTGTCTGGCTGCCATCAAGAGAACGAGGTACAGCGGTGCAAACAGCTCCACGT
>CAYRCP010000281.1:0-3340 GCA_964422755.1 uncultured Bacteriovoracaceae bacterium
AAAAAGCGCGTAATATTGGATGATTATGCAGATATAATCGATACGATGTATTAACCCGAGACAGGCAAGGAGGGGGCAGGTCCGCCATGGGGCAGGGCTTGTTCCCTGCTGTGCATCGTGCTTCGGTTGTGGTTTATTGGAGACGGAACCAATAAGAAAGAAGAACTGTCACCTTTGCTCGCAAGTCCATGGAACCATTCCTGACCGGCTGTTCTTTCTCCAATCCTTCTCCACCTCTGGCTACGCAGGACACATCGCCGGTCAAAACGCTCGACAATTCTGCAGGACAGCCGAATCAGACGAACTTCAGTTCTGCCCGCAGGGTGAGCTTAATGGATGCAGCGAATCACAAGTCACCGGACATGTCGGGCGTCTCCCGATTGGAGAATAAAGAAATAATCGCAACGCCTGCGTGGTGTGCTCTTTCTTTGTTTCTCACTTCTGCCTGAGATTATGCACCCCAAGTCTTGTCGTGCCTTCTGACTCTGGTCCCGAACCCATGTCCCAAAAAAATGCCTCCTTCCTGAGATCCCCATCTTCTCTGCCCGGGAAGAAGAGGGGGAGATAATATTCTATCTGCCTTGTATTTATTAATGATTTTGCATTCAAGTGCCGATTTATACAATAAGTTGCATAGAAAGCTGGCTTATATCACCACCGACGAGGGAGACACCTACGATGAAGTCTGATTCGACCATTGAAAGATTGCAGCCCAAAAACAACAAATCAGAGGAAAAGCTCAAGAGTCTTGAGTTAATCAAATCTGCTGCCCGGCAATTGAATGACCCGATTATTGGTATCGATAGCGAGTTCAAGATCATGTATGTCAATGAAGCTGCAGAATCATTGTTTGGCTATCCTGAGCACGATCTCCTGGATAAACCCCTTGACATGTTGAGTGCAGATCCTCTTACCGGTTGTAATCGAAAAGATGTTGAACAAACCATGGTTTCAAATAATATCTGGGAAGGAACGTATCCAAGCAACAAAAAAGATGGCAGCACGTTCATCTGTAACTATACAATCTTTCCTTTGAGGGAAACCAATGGTCACCTCTCAGCCGGCATCTGCATCCTTCGTGAGACAACCCCGGAGAGGACCCCGCATCAGGCTCTTCTTGAGTCTGAGGAGACGGTCAGCATAGCATTGAACAGTGCAGACCTTGGACTATGGAACTATTGGGTTGAGACAGACGAGATTGTTGCTGATGAACGTTTTCATAACATATGGCATCTTTCTCGTGAACAAGGGCCTATCAATCTGGATATATTGGATAAATTGATTCACCCTGATGACGTGGAGAAAGTCAACAAAGCAAGAAGTGCTCACCTCGAAGGCAAAACCCCTCTCTTTGAAGTGACCTTCCGGGCGCAAACAATATCAGGGGATTGGGTTTGGGTAATATCCAGCGGCAAGGTAGTGCAATGGGATGAAAACGGGCAACCACTCAGAATAACCGGAACATGCAAGGATATCACCAAGCATCAGCAGACCGAGGACTCCCTGCGTGAAAGCGAAGAGGTACTCAGGGCCACATTTGATGCCATTGATTCCGGTATCCTGGTAGTGGATGATGCCGGCAGGGTCTCCCATATGAACCGGCAATTTGCCGAAATGTGGAGAATTCCCCCCCATATTCAAGACACAAATAATAATCACACTATGATCAGTTTTGTACTCGATCAGCTCGAAGAGCCCGAAGCTTTTCTCTCGGGCGTCGAAGGAATCTATAAAAGTACCCTGGAGAGCCTGGAAGAGATCAGGTTCAAGGATGGCCGGGTGTATGAACGTTTCTCCTGTCCTCTGGTCAGGGAGGGAGAAGTCAGGGGAAGAATATTAAACTTCAGAGACATCAGCGAGCGCAGACAAGGTGAAGATGAGAGAAAGAGACTTGAGGTTCAACTTGTCCAATCACAGAAAATGGAGGCTCTCGGGACACTGGCCGGCGGCATTGCACACGATTTCAACAATATTCTTTCCGCTATTATCGGGTATACCGAGCTTGCAATGAATGACATGTCGCAAGCATCAGCAAGAAGTTATCTGGGCGAAGTGCTCAAGGCCGGCAAGCGGGCCAAAGACCTCGTAAGCCATATCCTTACGTTCAGCCGCCAGAAAAAAACTCATCATACCCCCCTTGAGATCAAATCCATTGTGAAAGAAACCACCAGGATGCTGCGATCGATTATACCAACGACCATCGAGATCCGCCAGAACATCATTGATTCGGGACTGGTTTTGACCGATCCTACCCAGATTCACCAGATGCTGATGAATCTCTGCACCAATGCGGTTCATGCCATGGAGACATCCGGCGGCGTACTTGAGGTTTGCCTGGAAAAAGACTTTATCAAGGGAGACACCGGCACAGGTAAGCCTGATTTGCCTTGTGGCCCTTATGTAAGGCTCTCTGTCAGCGACACCGGTCATGGCATACCCCCTGAGGTAATTGATCGGATATTTGAGCCGTATTTCACTACCAAAGAACAGGGCAGGGGAACCGGTCTGGGACTTTCGGTTGTCCATGGTATCGTGAAAGACCTTATGGGTTCCATCCTCTGCAAGAGCATTCCAGGACAAGGGACTACCTTTGATATCTATCTTCCTGAACTTGAATCCGGGGAAGAATTCGTGAAACCTCTTGAAAAGGAGCCGCTTCCTGTGGGGACCGAGCGAATTCTTATCGTTGATGATGAGCCGGCTCTCGTAGATTTAGGGAAGAGGTCCATTGAGAGCCTGGGATATACAGTAGAATCCAGAACGAGCAGCATCGAGGCACTGGAACTCTTCCGGAATGCCCCTGACAGATTCGACCTGGTAATTACCGATATGACCATGCCGGGGATGACAGGCGATGAATTGGCTCATCGTATCATAGAGATTCGTCACAATATCCCGGTTATCCTGTGCTCCGGCTATAGTGAACCTGTCATGGAAAAGCAGGCGAAAAATATAGGGATCAGAGAATTTGTTCTCAAGCCATTACTCAGGAAGGACTTGGCAAAAACCATTCGAAAGGTATTGGATGAAGGCTAACAGCATGGCAATGACAATTTTTTTGGGCTGACAAACGATACCGGCTTCGCAATAAGGGTGATAGCGAAGTCATTGCAAAAAATGAAGGGACAAAGCAAACGTATACGATCAAGACGATGAGGATCGAGATTGCAACGCTCACGCTCCTGATCTGTCATTGCAAACTTTAGTGAAGCAATCTCGTTAGATCTGAGGCTGCCCAGACCGCTTCGTCGCTTGCGCTATCGCGATGACAAACAGTTTTTCCTGTCGGATATATCCTGCCTTAGCAGGACAGGAGCTCGGGGTGACCACTTCCTGTAAT
>CAYRCP010000282.1:0-3334 GCA_964422755.1 uncultured Bacteriovoracaceae bacterium
CTCCTGATGGTCGATGAGGAGAGTTATAAAGAAATGATATAAATTTAATTGGGGTATGCCGGTATCGTACATGCCGGCAAATGGTATTGGAAATATCGCCTGATTCTGAAAGAATCGCAGTTTTATTGTGGTGGAGGGGGGGCATCTAAAGATACCATGGACAGAAGGAAACATAGACGCATCCCCATGCAGATGCATGCGGAAATCGAGATAGTTGCAGATTGTTCCACGCCGGAGAGCGACTCAGCAAAAAGTATCTGTGGCAGGGTCAATACCATTGATGTCAGCCTGGGCGGATTCTGTGTAAAAGTTGATAATTCTCAGACCATCACGGATAAAAGATTTTCTCCGGCCATTGCCTATACCCTTGTAGGAAAGACCATCACGGTTTTTTTCAGGGATAATGATATGGTCATCTCCGGCAAGGTGGTACGGATTGAACCGGGAACCATGCTCATGGCCGTGGTGATCACCAAGGTGTCGGACATTAATCTCTGGCGGGAATTCTGTGGTCAGATCATCTATGACCAGTCGGTACAGGGATAAAGCATCCACAGGTCAGGTCTGAAATCCAAGGCACAAAAAAAGTTAACACCAGATGGAGATCTATCGGATCAGGGTCTTGATTCTTCAACTTTATGAATCCGGAATTCACATTTCGGTGCGGCTCAATACCCTTCAGTTTCCAGCGCTCCATTACTCCAGTTTATTTACTCCAGGACATCAGTTCATGTTATCCAATACTCCGCCCCTCCATCACTCCAGAGCCCCTTCCACAAGTCCATGGTGTGGTCGAAACAATATTAAGCATCAGCACAAAAGGGTGTAAACTCATTGTGTGGCTTATGTCGTGGGCATGATCACACATGCCCTGGGCGACAGGACCAGGTCGATGCTCCGGCCGGACAAAGTCGGCGTCGATTCATCAGACAGTTCAAAAACCAGAACCTGGCCGTTTATTATCTGCAGTTCCAGGAGGTAGTTCCTGCCCTTGAACAGGCAATCCTTGACCACGCCTGAAACAACTGCTTCTCCTGCTTGTGCGGGAATTGACTCATCTTGCAGCCTGGCACCATCAGGCCGGATCAGAACGGTCACCTCTGTGAGCGGAGGAAAACCGTGATCCCCTGCATTGAGAATGCCCAGGGCAGTATCAATGGATCCTTGAGGTGTCGTGACGCCTTGCACGAGATTTTGAAAACCCAGGAATCTGGCCACCTGGGCATTGGCAGGACGAGCATACAGCTTTTCGGGGCGATCTATCTGCTGAATTTTTCCCTTGTTCATCACGGCAATGATATCGCCGATGGCAAAGGCCTCTGTCTGATCGTGCGTGACAAAGACCGCGGTCACGCCAATGGTTTTCAGAATCTTTCTCAGATCGAGGAGCAGTCGTTCCCGAAGTGCCCTGTCCAGGGAACCCAGGGGTTCATCCAGCAGAACAAGCTTCGGATGGGGAGCAAGAGATCGTGCAAGGGCGACTCTCTGGCGTTCACCGCCTGAAAGCTGGCCCACGTTGCGTCGGGCATATCCCTGGAGGCCAACCAGATTGAGCATCTCCTCGGAGCATGTCAATATTTCGGCCTGAGGCCTTTTCTGCATTCTCAACCCGAAGGTGATGTTGCCGATGACATCCATGTGGGGGAACAGTGCGAATTCCTGGAACATCATCCCGAAATTGCGACAATACGGCTCAATCCCGGCCATATCCCTGCCTTCAAAGTACACGGTGCCCTTATCAGGGCGTTCAAGGCCTGCTATAATTCTCAGCAGGGTTGTTTTTCCGCATCCGGACGGACCGAGCAGGCACAGGATATTTCCTTCGACGAGATCGATGCTTACATCATTAACCGCTGTCTCATGACCGAATGTCTTGGATAGATGTCTCAGTTCAAGCAGTGCCATATCAGAATTCTGCCTCCTCGTGTCCTGAGCGAATTTTTTCCAGCAGCAGAAACCCCAGGGCAGTAACGAGCATCAGCAAGGTGCTCATGGCCATTGCCTGACCATAATTCAATGCCCCTGGCTGGCCGAGAAAACGGTATATAGCAAGCGGTATCGTGGGGGTCTGGGGTCTGGCAATAAATACCGTTGCCCCGAATTCACCGATACTGATGGTGAAAGCGAATACTGCGCCCACAATAATACTGCGCCTGACAATGGGCATTACAATATTCATCCAGACCTGAAAGGAAGATGCACCGAGCAGTGCAGCGGATTCACGCAGGTTTTTTGGAATGCTCCGCAATGCAGGGAGAACACTCCTGACCACAAAAGGATATGCCACGAGCGTATGTGCCAGGGGAACAAGCAGTATGGAGGTGCGGAGATTCAGCGGGGGCTTGTCCAGGGCGATAATATAGCCGAAACCAAGGGTCACGGCAGAGGTTGCCAGAGGAAGCATGAACAGAGGATCCAACAGGGAAACTGCACGGCTTTTTTTCTCCTGAGCGAGGAAGGTGGCTGCACAAAGACCGATGATCAGGGATCCTGCCAGTGCAATCAGGGCAAAACCTATGGAGTAGGCGATTGCCTTGACAGGAGGGATATAAAAAATAGACTGCGCCGTGTTTTCAAAGATTGCCCGGTAGTATACGAGCGAGAACCCCTGTTCGGTAAAGAATGACTGAACAACCAGTGCGATCAGCGGGCTTCCAAGGAGGATTACTATTGAGATGATGTTGGCGCCGACAATGATTCTGTCTTTGCGGGTGGAAGGTGTCTTCTGGGTTATCCTGCGCGATTCCGGGTAGAGGGCAAAGGTAGTCCTGCGCTGCAGCCAGGTATAGACCCACATGAAAACAAAGGTGAAGCAGATCTGTATCAGGGAAAGAGCGGCGGCCATGGGCAGGTTGAAGATATGTACGGCCTGACGGTAGATTTCCACCTCGATGGTGGCATAGCGTGGTCCCCCGAGGATCAGGATTACCCCGAAACTGCTGAAACAGAAAATAAAGACCAGGAGCGATGCGGCGCAGATGGAGGGAAACAGCAGGGGAAAGGTGATCTCGCGGAATGTCTTCCAGTTCGACGCGCCGAGCATGTGGGCTGCCTCGCTCAGTGAGGGCTGGAGGCGTGACCAGGCCCCGCCGACAATCCTGATGACCACCGTATAGTTGTAGAACACATGTGCCATGAGAATGAACCATATCGTATGATTGAGCTGGATCGGCGGGGCGGCGAGATTGAAGCTGTCCATGAGCCATGTGTTCATGACCCCATTGGGCCCCAGCAGGGCATGGAACGCTGCAGCAACCACCACCGAGGGCAGCACGAACGGAATGGCGGTGAGGGACTGAAGCAGGTTCTTGCCTGCAAAACGGTACCTGGCAAA
>CAYRCP010000283.1:0-3333 GCA_964422755.1 uncultured Bacteriovoracaceae bacterium
ACAGCATGCTTCTTGCCAATGCATCGTCAAATGTAGCAAACCTCAATACACCCAATTATAAATCCATCACCACCACCCTTACCTCGGATACAGCAGGCGCGCCAGAAGCAGCCACGTCCAGGACCACTACCCATGGTGCTTTAATTGACCGCAGCACCTGCAGTTCGAACGTGGAACTTCCACAGGAGTTCTGCGACATGATGCGTGCACGAAGGGGCTATGAATCAGCACTGTGCGCCATCAGCACCAGGGAAGATATGTTCAATGATCTCATGTCTGTACTGACAGACCCAGAGTAATATTTCCCACCCCCCTTCTCTTCATACCTTGCCCTCCGGGTTGGGCTTTGACATAATTGTAAAAGTTTTGTAAAAGCCTGCCATGTTCTGGACGTTCACTACTATCATCGGCTCATATCTGTACATCGCCTTTGCCGTACTGCCCATCGTTATCATCTCCGCATTCAGCCAAAGCGGAGATATGCCCCATATCGTGGCCCGCTACTGGGCACGGTTCACCCTCTTGTGTGCCAATGTACAGGTGGAAATAGCCGGCGAGGAGAATATCCCTGTCGGGCCGGCCGTGTACATGGCGAACCATGTAAGTCATTTTGATGTGTTCGCGTTATTGGGCCGGCTCAACATTCAGTTCCGCTGGACGGTAAAGAAGGAGCTCTTTTCCATACCCCTGCTCGGTCTTGCCATGAGGAAGACAGGATACATTCTCATCGACAGATCCAACCATGAAAAAGCACTCTCGAGCCTGAAAGACGCGGCAGATAAGATCGCAGGCGGCACCTCCATCGTCATGTTCCCCGAAGGCACGAGATCATGTGACGGAACCCTTCAATACCCTTTTAAAAAGGGCGGCTTCCATCTCGCAAGCCAGTCCGGAGTTCCCATTGTACCCATCACCGTGATCGGGTCGCGGGATATCCTGCCCAAGCACGGGATGAAAATAACGCCGGGAAAAATCACGCTGAACATCGGTAAACCCATTCCCCCTGGGGGCCGCGATGTGGCCTCTCTTATGGAAGAGGTGTACAAGTCCATAAAACTGGGCTATAGTCTATAGTCAATGATTACTGATATTCTCTATCGATGTCCCGTTTGCGGAGGTTTTGATTGGTTGCAAGATAAACAGTGTACTTACTGCTCTACCCCTGTCGAAATCCTTTCCCGTTCAGAGGTTTCCATAGATTCTCAGAAAAATTCAATTGCCTACTGGTACAGCAAGGTCCTCTCCTTTGACCTGCCCCGGGAAGATGCCGGGATCATCCTGAAAAGCAAAGAGGTCCGGCTTTCCCGGGAAGCTGCAAAGGGGATCTATCGTGGCTTTGCCGGTGTTGTGGCAACCCATTATACGAGAGAACCAGCAGACGTGGGGACCCTGCTGCTCAAAACCGACGAACTCCTCTTTACCGGGGGCAAAGAAACCATATCCATCACCTTCTTATCGATCACCTCTCTTACCATCGAGAGTAACACCATCATTGTCATATCCCGGGATCACGGGGTATTGTTCTTTGACTTTTTGGAGGAATCGGGAAAGAAGTGGGAAGACTGTATACGAAAAGCATTGATCAGATTCCACAGCCCCAAAGAGATCATGGAGTTCTATCCCTGTTTACGATTTAAAAGCGACCTTGTAAAAACATCAGGGAATGGGCGAGGCCACAAAAACCTCCATGTTCCGGTGAAGAGATGGTACAAAAGTGATTACAGCCCACTGCTTGACCTGCTTCGTCCCATCGTAAAACCGCTCATCAGGTCCGTATTCTCGGTTGATATCCAAGGACTCCACCACATACCAAAGCACGGTTCTGCAGTGCTTCTCTCAAACCACACCTCTATTCTGGACTCCATCATACTCGGGGTTTTCTCGAGGCGTAATATCTGGTTCATGGCAAAAAATTCCCAGTACAAGGGAGCCTTTCTCACCTGGGCGCTCAGACACCTCCGGGCATTCCCGGTACGCCGCTACACCATGGATACCCAGGCAGTCAGAAATGCCATCCGTATTGTCCGGCAAGGCCACATCCTCGGGATATTCCCCGAAGGAGAGCGGTCGTGGGACAACACACTTCTTCCCTTCAGGTGTGGCACCATGAGACTTGTCCTTGCCCTTGGCGCACCGGTTATCCCGGTGGGGATCTCCGGTGCCTACGAAATTATGCCCAGGTGGACCTCTTCCATCAAGCGCGTACCCGTCAACGTACGGATCGGCGAACCGATATTCTTCGATCATATTCCCGTACCACAACAGAGAGGGAGCGACCTGGAGCGTACATCCGCAAAGCTCAAAGAACATATTGTGCGGCTGTCAGGGGGATTGCCATGAGTTACGTAAAAGTGATCCCCTTAGGCGGTATTCGGGAATTCGGGCTCAACTCCATGGTGATAGAAACCAGCAGCGGTTCACTCGTCGTGGATGCAGGGCTGATGTTCCCGAAGATGAATCCCCCCGGGATTGACCAGATAATCCCCGACTTCACCTATATCAAAGAAAATCAGGAAGCATTTCAGGGGATTATCCTTACCCACGGACATGAAGACCACATCGGGGCCCTCCCGTACCTGCTGAAAGATGCCCCGATCCCCGTTTACAGCCACCCCTTCACCCTGGAGATGGTGAAGAAGAAACTGCGGGAATATGACATGGACAGGAAAATCGAGCTCATCCCGGTTAACCCCGGAGAAAAAATCTCGCTTGCAGGCATCGAAATCGAATTTTTCGAGGTGCTCCATTCAACCCTGGGATGCTATAGCCTGAGCATGCTTACCCCCCAGGGACGCATTGTCCACTCGGGAGATTTTCGGCAGATACCCGAGGAATACAATCGCCTATCCGGGGACGTACGGCTGTTCATGTGCGAGAGCACCAACGCCGAGGTTGATCCAAGATGTTCTGATGAAAACAAGATACTCGAGAGTCTGGACGGCATTATCAAAAATACTGCCGGGGCGGTCGTGGTATCTACCTTCAGTTCTCATGTGAAACGCATACAGATGCTCTATGAACTTGCTGTCAAGAATGGACGAAAGATTACCATTATCGGCCGAAGTCTCAACCAGGTGGTTGATATCGCCACGGATCTCGGATCGTTTGAACTGGATCCCCGGGACCTGATAAAGCCTGATGAAATCACCGCTATGGACCGGAGCAAAGTCATGATCATCTGTACCGGCACCCAGGGAGAGATGTATTCCGTGCTTTCGCTGATTTCACGGGGCTGGCATAAATTCAAGGTGAAAACCGGGGACAGTGTCATCATATCAGCCAGGATTATACCGGGCAATGAACTCGCCATAGCACGGTGCATCGATAAACTGA
>CAYRCP010000284.1:0-3332 GCA_964422755.1 uncultured Bacteriovoracaceae bacterium
CTCAGAGGAGATTAATTTGTCTACCCTCGGGAAGAGGGCTTTTTGCGGGACAATCGTTATCCCTGGCTTGAGCTTGCCAAAGGAATCGAGGGTCTCGATAGTCATATCACTGGTAACGCCTAATATTGCCAGGATCTTCGAAGAGGTGTCGGGCATGGCGGGATAGATCATCTCCCCAACGTAGCGTATGCCTTCCATGATATGGTAAATCACCGTGGCAAGTCTGCCGGTGTCTTCTTTTGCAAGGTTCCACGGGGCAGTATGATCGATGTACTTGTTCAATCCTGATATGAGTGTCCATACCGATGCCATGGCAGTGTGCAGCTCGAGGTTTTCCATTCTGCTGCGATAGTCTGCCACGACGTTTTGGGCAAGATCTCTCAGTTCGGAATCCTCTGCGGTCAGCTGATCGCCGGGTTCCGGCAGGACACCGTCAAAATATTTCGCCACCATCCTGGTGCTTCTGCTCACCAGGTTGCCGAGATCATTGGCAAGATCGGCGTTATAACGTTCTATGAGGGCCTGTTCGGAAAAGTTCGAATCAAGTCCAAAGACCATATCGCGTACGAGAAAATACCGGAATGCATCGATCCCGTATTTTTCCTTCATATCCAGGGGATCAACCACATTGCCCAGGGATTTGGACATCTTGCTTGCATCGACATTCCAGAACCCGTGCACATTGAGGTGCTGATAAGGTTCCATGCCGGAGGCCTTGAGCATGGTGGGCCAGTAGACGGCATGGGGTTTCAGGATGTCCTTGCCCACCAGATGCTGGGCTACACCCCAGAATTCTTTGAAATTATCAGCGTCCGGATAGCCGACGCCCGTGAGGTAGTTGATCAGCGCATCGAACCAGACATAGCACACATAGTCTGTATCAAACGGGAGATCGATTCCCCAGGAGAGCCGTTTTTTCGGCCGGGAGATGCACAGGTCATCCAAAGGCTCTCTCAGCATCCCTAAAACCTCATTCTTATACCGCTCGGGCCTGATGAAATCGGGATTTGACTGAATATAATCTATGAGCCACGGCCGGTACTTCTCCATCTTGAAAAAGTAATTCTGCTCTTCGCGATAGATGAGCTCCGTCTCATGAATCGGGCACTTGCCGTCGACCATTTCCGTCTCGGTGAAAAAACGCTCACAGCCGACACAGTAATGCCCGCCATATTCTCCGAAGTAGATATCACCCTTGTCGTAGACATCCTGAAGAATTGACTGAACGACCTTTATATGATCGGCATCCGTGGTACGGATAAACCGGTCGTTCTCCACGGATATCTCCGGCCATAAGGCACGAAACCGTGCGCTGTTTTCATCTGCGAGCTTATCGGGAGTTGTCCCTAAATTGGTTGCTGTTTCCATGATCTTGTCACCGTGTTCGTCCGTACCGGTGAGAAAGAAAACCTTCTCACCCAAAAGCTTATGGTAACGAGCGAGGACATCGGCGATGACCGTGGTATATACATGTCCGAGATGAGGTTTTGCATTCACATAGTAAATGGGAGTGGTAATATAAAAATACTTGTTCATGATGGGGTACTCCTTTTCTTTCTTGAACTTCTGCTCCTGGAAGAGCGTCTCCTTCTTGCCTTGGGCTTGTCGGGACTGCTTTCTTGCGTCTTGGCCTTGGTGGCGGTCACTGCAGCTTCTTTTTGCTTTGCCAATTCCTGTGCCCTGACCTCACCGAGCTGAAGAAATTGCTCCTCGGACAATATATCAGAAACCTTGCACTTAATAAAACGCCTATCCGCAAGTTTTGCCACAAAACTCTGGTTTATGACGTTAATACTCACCACGATGCCCTCACCCAGTTCGATATAGACCTTTTTCCCGGGTTTTGGCAGATTGTCTATGAGATTGGCGTATGCTTCCTTTTCATACGCAAGGCAGCACTTTAACTTTCCACACAGTCCTGAAATCTTTGAAGGATTCAGGGTCATATTCTGGTTCTTGGCCATCTTCACGGAGATCCGTTGAAAGTTGGTAAGGTAGGTTGAACAGCATAGTTCCCGGCCGCAGCTCCCGATACCGCCGAGTATGGCTGCCTCCTGGCGTGTGCCGACCTGCCGCAGCTCGATTCGTGTCCGGTATTTCTCCACCAGGTCTTTCAGCAGCTCTCTGAAATCCACGCGCCCTTCAGCCACGAAATAAAAGGTTGTCTTGTTGCCGTCAAAAAGCTGTTCAACCCTCGTGAGTTTCATGGGCAGATTCCGGGCAATGATACACTGCTGGCAGAACTTGAAGCACTCGCTTTCTCTGGCTTGTATTTGTTTGAGTGTCTCCAGGTCCTCTTGTGTAACTTTTCTTACCACAGGTTTTATCTCGTCGAGCCCTTCGGCTTGCTCTTGCGATGCATCCCTGAGAATCTTGGCAACGGATTGGCCAGCCTCGGTATTCACCACCACCATATCCCCGGCGGAGAGATCAAGATCGGCAGCATCAAAGATATATGCCGTGGGACTTGATAAAAAGCGGACACATACCAGTCTTTTTGTTTTTTGAGTAGTTTCCATGGTTCTAATGTTAGCAATCTTATACAATATATATCAAGGATATCTTTCTAATAGTTGTATCAAGTTGAACATTGGCACTATTTATGTGATAAGTAGGTGCAGTTCTGGAATAAATTCTGGAGGGGAAAATGACCTTATGGGAGCTTTTTATCAAGGGTGGACCGATGATGTGGCCGCTTCTCGCCTGCTCGATCATTGCCCTGGCCATAATCATTGAGCGGATCTTCGCTCTGCGGCAGAACAAGATTATCCCCAGGGATCTTGTAGAAGAGGTGGAGCGGCTGACCCGTATGGGCAGGCTCGAGGATATAGAAAAGCTGATCAGGAGAAATTCGTCTCCCATCTGCCCGGTGATCATGGTTGCCATAAAAAATGCCGGGATGCGCAGAGAAATCATCAAAGACTACATGGAAGAAGCAGGGGCAACCGAGGCATACTCCATCGAACGATATATCGAGGTGCTGGGAATCATCGCGACGATCTCTCCGCTGCTGGGCCTGTTGGGAACGGTATCGGGCATGATCACGTCGTTCCATGCTGTAGGAGGCAACGGACCGGCCGGGCAGATGCTGGCGTCCGGGATATCGGAAGCCCTCATTACCACTGCTACGGGGCTGTCGATTGGCATCCCGGTATACATCTGCTACCGATTCTTTATCGCCAGGAGTGATTATCTGCTCCTGGAAATGGAAAAGACCGCTGCTCGGATATTGGAATACCTCAAGGGCGAAAACCATGAAATTCAGACGAAAAAGAGACAAGAATATCTCGGCAATTGATATCACTCCCCTGGTGGATGTGGTATTCCTGCTT
>CAYRCP010000285.1:0-3330 GCA_964422755.1 uncultured Bacteriovoracaceae bacterium
GTTTGATGGTTTTGTGTCAAGGAGAGAAACATCTATCGTTACAGATCTTCCCGCTTCCTCTAGGTCCCTTAATGGTAAAATTCTTGCACTAATAGCAAAAGGATTTATTAACATGCCTACACAATCTTTTGTATATAGGCTATGCGGCGTTTTTAGGAATTCCCCTATATTATCTTTAGATAAGGTATTCTTGCAGTATAGTAACCGGAGAAAAGAAAAAATCGCGCAAAGGCGCCAAGACGCAAAGAATGACTGCACCTGAGACAGGAAAGATCATCGTTGATCCCTTGGCGCCTTGCCGGCTTGGCGCGAGAATGAATTATTCTTGAACAACACCTCGCACGTAATGGCTATTTCACCTGCACTTTGACTTCGCATAGGCTATGCGACTTTTTTTAGCAATTCACTTTTTTAAAACATCCTGGTTTAAGGCTTGTCCGGGTTAGGTAAAGACGATTTTCGATCTTCTACGGAAACAGGGCCCCTGCTGTTTTCTTTTCTTCTCACTATTCCTGAAGATTTACTAAAGGCCCTTCTTTCCCGGAGATTGCTTCATCCTCTACGGCGGATTCTCAAAGACAGGGGAAAACCCTTTACAGATCCACTTCTCCCCTTTATCGTGAAGCAGGTTAAACACAATTTTTAATGGAGTGATATGCAGCAGGGCAATCTCGAAAAGAAACGGTGGTGGATTGCGGCAGCAGCGGTGGTGATGCAGCTTTGCCTGGGCACGGTTTATGCCTGGTCCATCTTTAAAAGCCCCATGATGTCCTCCCATGGGTGGAGTGAAACCCAGACTCAGGGTGCATTCATGATCTATGCTGCGGTGTTTGCGCTGGCCGTCGCCTTCGGCGGGTCCCTGGTCGACAAAAAAGGCCCACGGGTTATCGGCGGCGCCGGCGGGGCGTTCTTTGGCGCAGGGCTTCTCCTTGCCGGGCTTGCAAACACCCTTGGACATATCTGGCTGCTTTACATCTCCTATGGTATCATTGCCGGTCTGGGAGGAGGGTTCGGGTACATCACCCCGGTTACCACCCTGATCCGGTGGTTCCCTGACAAACGGGGACTGGTCACCGGACTGGCGGTCATGGGCTACGGGTTCGGTTCGTTCGTTATGGGCAATGTCGGCCCTGCGCTCATCATGAAATCAGGGGTAGCAACGACCTTTTTCATCTGGGGTGCAGTGAGCCTCATTCTGGTACTGTCCGCAGTTACACTCCTCAGGAATCCTCCTGAAAACTGGCAGCCGGCCGGCTTAGAAACCGTACATACGAGTATGGATGCAGTGTCCGGAGCAATTTCGTTTACCTTTTCCCAGGCAGCAAAAACGCCGCAGTTCTGGACCCTCTGGCTTATACTGTTCCTCACCGTCACTGCAGGGCTGGGGCTTATTTCACAGCTCTCCCCCATGGCACAGGATGTGATGAGAGCCGGGCTCAGCGGTGATCTCTCAGCAGAGCGGATGCGATCGATTGTCATTACCTCCGGCACCATCGTTGCCATAGGGGCCATCTTCAACGGTATCGGCAGACTTACCTGGGCATGGATTTCCGATACGGTAGGGAGAAAGAGGGTCTTTGCAGCCCTGTTCATAACGCAGGCTGCCGGGTATATCCTGCTTGCCCATGCCGGACACCTGATTGTATTCGCAGCGCTGGCCTGCTACCTTCTCGCATGCTACGGCGGATCACTGGCCTCCATGCCCGCTTTTGTCGCCGACGAGTTCGGGCCGGAACATATCGGAAAAATCTACGGCACGATCTTCACTGCATGCGCCCTGGCAGGGATTGTGGGCCCATACCTCTTTGCCTGCATAAAAGACCTTACCGACAGTTTCAAGGTGGCCCTGTATATCGAATCCGCGCTGCTTTTTGCCGGTTTTGTCCTGGCAGCGACCTTTCGAAGACCCGGGGTGGGCAAGAACGGTTACGAGCGTTGATCCACCAGGAGAACCGGGGATGCTTTCGTCTTCGCAGCAGCCGATGAATGCCGATTTATCACCAGATAATTGCCGTTTCATTTCCCCTGCCTCAACCCGTTAAACTATGGCATCACGTTATCCCGAATCTTCCCGAAAGCCCCTTTTTAGACCGACCTTCAATCCTTAGAAATCCGTCATATCCCCGGAGTGCTTCTCCCGGTAAGTCTGCATAGTTATCGGCAGGTCCTTACCGTAGTACTGATTGACTCGCTGTGATTTTCCCGGTATGTTTGTGCGTGGTCCGTGTACCGGGATCCAGGTCGTAACTGACAGGTACTGTTTGTATCAGGAAGGGCTTCTCACCGGTCCCGTAAAGTTGGATATAATGCCGGATCTGTCCTGCATGGCGCACAGCGCAGCAGGACGTATAAATACATCAGGGGAAGGATGGTCTCATGATTAGAGTAGGATTTATCGGCTGGCGTGGCATGGTAGGGTCTGTTCTCATGGATTGCATGATTAAAGAGGACGATTTTGGCGGCTTTGAGAGTGCCTTCTTCTCCACATCGCAGGTGGGGCAAGATGGACCGGATATCGGCATGGGCACCTGCCCGCTCAAGGATGCATACGATATCACAGAGCTCACGGCAACCGACATAATCGTAACCTGCCAGGGAGGTGACTATACAAAAAAAGTGTATCCTCAGCTGCGAGCAGCAGGCTGGAAGGGATACTGGATCGACGCATCGTCTGCCCTGCGCATGGAAGACAACAGTATTATCGTACTGGACCCGGTGAACCGGGATGTCATTGATAAAGGCCTCGCATCAGGGGTGAAGGACTTTATCGGCGGCAACTGCACCGTAAGCCTCATGCTCATGGCTGTGGGCGGCCTTTTTCACAACAACCTGGTGGAGTGGATCACCTCCATGACCTATCAGGCGGCTTCGGGCGCAGGGGCAAAAAACATGCGGGAGCTCATCGAGCAGATGGCATACATCGGCACTGCTTCGAAGGATCTTCTGGCAAACCCTGCAAGTGCAGCGTTGGATCTTGACAAGCAGGTCCTTGCCGCGATGCATGAAGAGGGCTTTCCCACCGCAAACTTCGGCTTCCCCCTTGCCGGCAGCGTTCTCCCCTGGATCGACACAGCCCTTGAGAACGGCCAGAGCAGAGAGGAATGGAAAGGTATTGCCGAAACCAACAAGATCCTCCAGACAAAAAAACCTATTCCCATCGACGGCATCTGCGCACGGATTGCCTCAATGCGCTGTCATTCCCAGGCACTGACCATCAAACTCACCAGGGACATTTCCGTAGAGGAAGTAACCGATATCATAGCCGGTTCAAATGACTGGGTAAAGGTCATACCCAATAACAAGGAAGAGACGCTCACATACCTCACCCCT